>NZ_JBBPHP010000013.1:0-156575 GCF_038039535.1 Catalinimonas locisalis
CTAAGTCATGCCACCAAATGGGAACACTTACCCCTCGGTAAAGCACACTCAGGGTGAGAAAGTGATAGGTTTTGCCGTCCCACTGCCATCCACAATCAGATATTGGGTCCTTCTCTTTCAATAAGCTTACCGAAGCCTGCAACAGGCCTATCCAGATGCTCTTGCTGACCTTCCCCGACCACAGCCAACGTTGCAAACGCTGGTAGTGTGAGCGAGAATCAGTGGCCGTGTTACCTAACAGTTTTCCCACTGATCCTTTCAACTTCCAAAGGTTTACCGTCTTCTCCTCTAATAGCAATGCCACCATAAGTAGCGTATTCTTTAGCTGAGCTGTTTTCCAGTCTGGAACTACTTTCTTAAATTCGTCCAATAAGTGAGTGTACATGTTGGTTGTTTTAGTGTTCACCTTTACAACAAACTATTGTGCCTCACTTATTCATTTGTACCGTAGTATACTGGAAAAGATAATGATTTCTATTTTTTCAGGCTAATGAGCGCAATTTAATAGTTGAGTTTTGATTATGGCATGACCAGCGTAAGGTTTTCGCCTATTCACAGGTAATCAAGATAGCATTGCGTATAATGTTTGTTTACTGCTCACAAAAGTAATTAAATTTTTTATGCATTTATTAAAACTCAACTCATGGCAAATTGCTATGAGTGGTATACTTTTATGTATAGCCCTTCCTTTATTTTCCTATGGTCAGCCTTCGCTAGATAAAACAGCAACTACCGGTGATTGGGGTAATAATAATACATGGATGCCCACCGGAGTACCCGGTGATGGAGATGTTATTCTCATTCCCGCAGGAGAAACTGTGACTGTCAGAGGAACAGATCATACACTTAATAATGCAGTTATGATTGTTGAAGGAGATCTGGTAATGGAATCAACTTGTTGGATTTGTGCGGATTATGGGAGTTTAACATTTAATGGCGAAAATTCAGGAGTCATTATTGAAGATGGGGGAGAAGTTATTGATGGCACTGCCTTTGGAGGTGATACACATTTTATAGCAGTGCAGGGTTCAAACAGTATGGTCTGGAGACAACTGCTCATCTAACTGTGGTGATATTGAGGGAAATTATACTTCTACAGGGACAGCGACGGCTATGCCCACTACCTTATCAAATCCCATACCCGTAGAGTTAATTTATTTCTCAGGATACTATCAAAACAAATCTGTGTTTTTAGAGTGGGCTACTGCTTCTGAAACAAATAACAGCCACTTTGAAATTGAAAGAGCAGTTGATGGATTTGAATTTGAAAAAATAGGTGAGGTACAGGGAGCGGATAATTCCACCAGGAAAATTGAATATGTCTTCGAAGACCAACAGCTATCATCAAGGATGGGAAGTATATTTTATTATCGTCTCCGGCAAGAAGACTATGATGGACAATACGAGTACTCTAAAAGTATTGCTGTTTTTAATGAAACTTCCGGTGTCTTAAATCTATGGCCGACTCCCTTCACTGATCATATTAACATATTAATCAACAGTATGGCTAGCGAGTCATTGGAAATAATAATATATGATGTCAATGGAAATACATTTGCATTAAACGATTTTGAAATCTTAAAAGGAAAAAATACCCTTGAAGTCAATGATTTAGGAAGGTTACCAAAAGGTATTTACTTTCTGAATATGGGTAGTAAAAACCTTCAATACAAACGAAAACTGATTAAGTATTGAAGGTGTAATACTAAAGCTACTGCAGTAGCAAATAACTCAGGCCTGCGAGTACACCACCGATAGATGGGCCTACTACAGGTACCCAGGCATAGCGCCAGTCACTGTCTCTTTTTTTATGTACGGGAAGAATCTGGTGCATCAGGCGTGGACCTAAGTCTCTTGCCGGATTAATGGCATAGCCAGTAGTTCCTCCCAAAGAAAGACCTATTGAAAAAACCAACAATGCTACAGGTAAAGCACCAAGCGCGCCCAGGCCAAATTCAGTATCACTGGAAAAATCAGCCGAAGTAAATGAAGGAGCGGCAATATATAGCACAGCGAATACGAGTACAAAAGTACCTATAATCTCAGAAATCATATTGTTTAGAGGACTTCTGAGGGCGGGTATGGTGGAAAAAATGGCCAGCTTTGCATCCTGATCTTCAGTAATTTCTACATGTTGACGGTAAAACAGCCAAACCAGTAAAGCTCCGAAAGCAGCACCTAACATTTGGGCAAGAATATAGACGGGTACTTTGGCCCATTCAAATACTCCCGCTGCGGCTAAGCCTAGAGTTACGGCAGGATTGATATGTGCCCCGCTATATTCTGTCACGGTAAAAACGGCTACAAAAACAGCCATTCCCCATCCAAAAGTGATTACGATCCATCCGGCATTGTTACCTTTTGTCTGGTTGAGTACAACATTTGCTACCACTCCATTCCCCAATAAAATGAGCAGAGCGGTGCCGATAAACTCAGCTGTGAAGTTTGACATTTTTGATAAGTAGTTTAGTAATATGAGGTTATTGTATAATCTATTTGAGTATGTATCCTTCAGCTAGCTTGGTATAGGCTTTTACCTGCTGATCTTCCCAGTTTTTATCTTTATCTAGCTCACGTGCAAGAAGCCTGGCAACTTCAGGTGCCATTTCAATACTGGCTCGGGCATTGAGCAGTAAAGAGCGGGTTCTTCTTGAAAGAAAATCTTCTACAGTTCGTGCCATCTCCTGTTGAGCAGCCCATATCACCTGTGCTTTCACTACAGGCAGATCTTTATGGATTTGCTCTCCCAGTTCTGTTTCTTTGTTAATAAGCTTACGAATAGCAATAATATCTGACCCATAAAAAAACAGAGGGTCTTCTCTGTTTACATTTTTTAGCCAGCCATGAATACGCAAATCTTTGGTCTTGGTTTGTCTCTCCTCCAAACCAGCAATAAGAGAAGCTTTGTCAATTGTATCTTCTCCCATCTTGCGATAAGTGGTCCACTTACCTCCAGTAATGGTGACCAGTCCGCTAATGGATACCATAAGAGAGTGGCTGCGTGAAATCTGAGCAGTGCTTTTGCCATCACCTGTACTCACCAATGGGCGAAGTCCGGCAAATACACTTAACACATCTTTACGGGTAGGGTCTTTGCTCAGATATTTAGCGGCATGCTCAAGGATAAACTCAACTTCTTCTTCCAGTGCTTTAGGTTCCAAGCTCGGGTTTTCAACCGGTGTATCAGTAGTGCCAACAATGGCCTTGTTGTTCCAGGGTACCACAAAAAGTACCCGGCCATCCTCTGTTTTAGGAACCATAATTGCCGATTCTCCGGGCAGGAAATCTTTGTCCAGTACGATATGCACTCCCTGGCTAGGGCGGACAATATCTTTGGCTTCCGGGTTGTCCATTTTTATGACATCATCCACAAAGACACCGGTGGCATTTACTACCACTCTGGATTGTATCTGGTATTCTTTGCCGGTCTCCATATCTTCTGCAATCACCCCACTCACCATATCACTGGTTTTAAGTAAACCTTTTACCTTCATATAATTTACCAGGGTCCCGCCAGCGTCAGCGCAAGTCTGGGCCAGATTGATTGCCAAACGGGCGTCATCAAACTGTCCGTCGTAATAGATTACTCCTCCGCGTAGCCCTTCTGATTCTATGGTGGGCAGCAGTTCAAGGGTTTCCTCTTTGGTGAGACTTTTGGAGGGACCAAGGCCAAGCTTACCTGCCAGCACATCGTATACTTTCATACCAACGGTATAAAATGGGCCTCCCCACCAGTCGTAGGTAGGGATGATAAAAGCCTGATTTCTTACCAGATGGGGAGCATTCTTCATCATCAGGCCTCGCTCATGCAAAGCTTCAACTACCAGAGAAACGTCCCCTTGCTGGAGATAACGGACACCCCCGTGGGCTAATTTGGTACTGCGGCTGGAAGTGCCTTTGGCAAAGTCTGCCTGTTCCAGAAGCAAAGTAGTATATCCACGGGAGGCTGACTCTAGTGCTGTACCTAGTCCGGTTGCACCTCCACCAATCACGATAACATCCCAAATCGTATCATGCTCGGCTATGGTGTTGATCATAATATCTCTATCCATCACGTAGGGGTTTTAAATTAGTGCTAATAGCAGTTATAAGAAAAGAAGTCTGAGAAATAAAAATTGTTTATTACTCAATCCAGGATTTTGACCTTCCAATAGCCTTGTCCCATTGCTTGCGCAACTCTTCAGAGTCAAAATTCTTGTCAGGTTCAAAAGTACGATCCATCTGCCACTGATCCTGTATCTCTTCCAGGTTATTCCAGTAGCCTACTGCCAGACCGGCCAGATAGGCTGCTCCAAGTGCTGTGGTTTCCATTACTTTAGGACGCACTACGGGTATCTGCAGCAAATCTGCCTGAAACTGCATCAGTGTATTGTTAGCAGTCGCTCCACCGTCCACTCTTAATTCTTTAAACTCAATATCAGCATCTGCCTGCATTGCTCTAAGCACATCCATTGCCTGGTAAGCAATACTTTCCAGGGCTGCACGAGCAATGTGCCCATCGGTTGTACCACGGGTAAGTCCCAAAATTGCTCCTCTTGCATACTGGTCCCAATGAGGGGCGCCCAGTCCAGTGAGCGCAGGCACTAAATATACTCCACCATTATCTTCTACAGTATTAGCAAGTGCTTCTATTTCAGAGGAGGATTTGATGATTCCTAAGCCATCTCTGAGCCACTGCACGATTGCTCCGGCAATAAAAATACTACCTTCCAGGGCGTAAGTAGTTTTTCCATCAATCTGCCAGGCTATAGTGGTAAGTAGCTTATTTTTAGAAAGAATCGGTTTATTACCAGTATTCAGCACAACGAAGCTCCCAGTTCCATATGTATTTTTGATCATCCCTTCCTGAATGCACATTTGTCCGAAGAGGGCGGCCTGCTGGTCTCCGGCAATACCCCCGATAGGAATTGGTTCTCCGAAAAGCTTAGGATCAGTTTCACCATACTCCTGGCTGCTGGGTACTACCTGGGGGAGCATGGCCATAGGTACATCAAATTTTTTGGTGATCGTAGTGCTCCACCATAGTTTATGGATATCATACAGCAAAGTACGGCTGGCATTGGTGACATCGGTAATATGGAGATGGCCACCGCTAAGTTTCCATATCAGAAAACTATCCACTGTACCAAACGCAAGTTTTCCCTGTTCAGCCTTTTTTCTGGCATCCGGCACATTATCAAGAATCCACTTAACCTTAGTGCCACTGAAGTAGGCATCTGAGATGAGCCCTGTTTTGTTACGGATAGTTTCTTCAAAGCCTTCTTCTTTGAGTTGATCACAGTATTTTGAAGTGCGCCGATCCTGCCAGACAATTGCTTTATAAATCGGTTTGCCTGTTTCTTTATCCCAGATGATAGTAGTTTCTCTTTGGTTGGTGATGCCAATGGCAGCGATCTGCTTTGCTTTCAGATGTGCTTTCTTGATGGCTTGTTTGGCCACCTCAAGTTGGGTTTCCCAGATTTCATCAGCATCATGTTCTATCCAGCCTGGTTTGGGATAATATTGCTTAAATTCTTTTTGGGCTACTGCGACCATTGAGCCCTGATAGTCAAAGATAATGGCACGTGAGCTAGTGGTTCCCTGATCAAGGGCAAGGATATATTTTTCCATAGGTTAGTTGTTATAAGACTTAAACCTTATTCCGGCAAAGTATTAAGATTGTTTTTTAGCAATTTAGCTTTTCAGTGACTAAAAAAAATATTTTTCATAAGGCTACCCATGATACTAAAAATCTCTTAATTCCATCAAAAAAAGGATATTCTTTTTAGTATTTTCAATTATGGGAATAGGCTATCCCCGATTGTTTGTAGATATAAAAATATCCTTAACTGATAAAAAATAAATATTTCTATTCATCCAGATTAGCACAGGATTTGGATAAATTACTTTTATATTGTATCAGGTTTTATCGCTTCTCTTGCACTTACAATGTTCAAAAAACTCGCTATCGCACTAGCATTCTCCCCTCGTTATGAAGCTATCCTGCATGAGTCCAGGCGTTTCCAGGAGCTTTTTAATGCACACTTGGTAATTATTCACATAGGCAACAAGTCTGATGATAAGGAACAACTCCTTGAAGAAAAGCTGGATGAAATCGGCTTTGAGAAAGATAAAGTGAAAGTAGTATGGCAAAAAGGAGAGCCCGCCAAGCAGATTCTAAAAGTATGTCATAAAGAAAAAGTGGACCTGCTGGTAGCGGGAGCCATGAAGAAAGAGAATATTTTCCGTTACTATATAGGTTCAGTAGCCCGTACCATATTGCGCAAGGCAGAGTGTTCGGTTCTGGTACTTATTCATCCTTCTCATCAGCCACAGCCATTTCGTAAGATTGTGATCAATGGAGGAGAAAAGGAAGCTTTATTTGCTACTCTGTCTAAGGGAGTAGCACTGGGTAAAATGGAAAATGCGCTTCAGATCCATATTTTGCGAGAGGTGCGTATGCTGGGACTGGCAATGGCGGTGGCCGGAGAAGAAGGTAATGAGGATGAATACGGACTTACTAAAAGAAAAATCGTTGACGAAGAAGTGCAGAATGTAAATAAGCTACTCAAAAAACTGGATACCGGAGGAATTAACGTTAACGTTAAAGTAATTGCAGGCAAGCCTGAATTTGAGATTGCAAAGTTCTCGCGTAAGGTAAAATCTGACCTGCTCATACTGAGCGCACCCAAACATAAGCTCAACCTTATTGACCGTATCTTTCCTCATGATATGGAATATTTACTGGCCGATCTTCCCTCTAATCTTCTGGTAGTTCAAAATCCCTGATTAGTTTGTATTTGTTTTTTTCTATTATCTTTAGACAGGTACATCTGTTTAGAGCTATATGGAAAAACTTAACCACGCCGAAGTAGTCAGCCTGCTCATTCAACTTAGCCTTATGTTGGGGGTAGGAAGACTTTTGGCTGAGTTGTTCCGTATCTTTAAACAACCTGCAGTTGTGGGTGAAATTATTGCTGGTATCATACTCGGACCAACCATATTAGGAGCTATTTCACCGGAAGCATTTCACTGGCTTTTCCCTTCAAGTGGACCTACTTCAATTGCATTGGATGGCTTTATACAAATGTCAGTGATATTATTGCTGTTCATTGCTGGCCTAGAAGTAGAACTGCACATTGTATGGCAACAGGGAAAACAGGCTTTACTTACCAGTTTGTTTGCCTTAACTATTCCTTTCATTATCGGTTTCCTGGTCACCTATTATTTTCCTGACTTCTTTAGGTTAAGTAGCGATAGTGATCAAAGGCTGGTTTTTGCACTTTTTATTGGCACCACGATGGCCATCACTGCTTTGCCAGTTATTGCCCGTATATTAATGGATTTATCTCTTTTTAAGTCAGGGATGGGTATGTTGATTATCGCTTCTGCAATGATCAACGACCTTTTAGGGTGGTTAATTTTTACTGTAATCCTCAGTATGATGGGTAATAGTGCAGGTATGGCGGTATGGCAGACAATCTTACTTACGATTGGATTTACATTAGGTATGCTCACTTTGGGTAAAGGCTTGATTAATAAAGGATTACCCTGGATCAATAAAAAGATGTCCTGGCCGGGAGGAGTACTTTCCATTGCGATGGCCTTCTGCCTTCTGGCAGCAGCTTTTACAGAGTTTATTGGGATTCACGCAATTTTTGGGGCATTTATTATTGGCGTAGCAGTAGGAGATTCTCAGCATCTTACAGAAAGAGCCAAAGAGATTTTGCATCATTTCATCAATAGCATTTTTGCTCCTTTATTTTTTGTGTCCATTGGTCTGCATATCAATTTTGTCAGCAGTTTTAATCTCCCTTTGGTTGTGGTTTTGATTGTTTTGGCATTTGTAGGAAAAGTCAGTGGCGCCTACATTGGGGCAAGAAGTGGTGGCTTAGAGCGTCCCCAGGCTTTAGCAGTTGGTTTCGGAATGAATACCCATGGTACTCTGGAAGTGATACTGGGAGCAATAGCGCTGGAAGCAGGACTTATTAGTGACGAAATATTTGTGGCCATACTCGTCATGGTAATATTGACTATTGTCACCTCAGCTCCTTTGATGAAGTATTGTTTGGAGTGGCAGGACAAAACAAACACAGTCAGGAAAACAAGTACCGAAAGCTCACCCAATCCTAAATAATTAGGCTCGGATAGCTTCTACCGGGTCCATACGGGAAGCTACTAAGGCAGGAATTAATCCTGAAATTACTCCTACCAGGCTGGAAACTGTAAGGCCTAAGATGATATTTTTGGGAGTCAGAACCAGGACAAGTGAGCCAATAGGAATAAAGGTAATCAAATAAACCAGAAATAATCCTGCCAGTCCACCGAAGAGACTGAGGAAAATAGACTCAAACAAAAACTGAAAGAGTATAAAATGATTTTTTGCGCCCAGGGCTTTCTGGATACCAATGATATTGGTGCGTTCCTTCACCGAAACAAACATAATATTGGCGATACCAAAACCACCTACCAGGATAGAAAAGCTACCAATGATCCAACCGGCGATGCCAATCACATCAAATATATTACTTACTACTTCTGCGAAGGCTTCCGGTCGGTTGATGGCAAAATCATCTTCTTCCAGCGGACGAAGCCCACGTCGGCTACGCATCAGACCAATAACTTCATTTTCCAACTCTTTCAGCCCTTCATCTTGCTCATAACCACGAATACCAATGGTAGAACCTATTCCATACCTGCTGCCACTAGCGTATAATTTTAAAAAACTATTATAAGGAATAAGGCAGGTAGCATCCAGGCTGGGCGTGTCAATAAAATTTTCTCCCTGCTCCTCAAACACGCCAATGACTACAAATTTAAGTCCCTGTACTTTGATCTCTTTACCCAAAGGGCTAGAGTAAGGAAAAAGCGTTTGCGCTATTTCACTGCCGATAATGGCTACATTTCTCGCCAGCTCTACTTCCCGAGGAGAGAAGTAACGGCCGTACGTAAGAGGAGTATCATACACCTGATTATATTCAAAAGACACTCCGATCAGCTGCACATCGTTCATACTGCTGCTTTCGTGCTGGAGCAGTGCGTTTCCTCTTTCTGCAAAAATTGTCAGGCTGGAGGCCAGGGAGATATTTTCCTGAAGAAAGTCAAACTCGGTGAGTGTAGGTTGAGGACGCTTATAATATTTCCACCAGGGATAATTGTCTTCAAAAATCCAGGGCCATTTCTCTACACGGATCACCTGATCACCCAAAAAAGACAGGCTATCGCGAATACTACGTTCTAGTGAGTCAACAACAGTAAATACCGTAATAATCGCAAAAATGCCTACAGTAACTCCCAAAAGGGAAAGTACAGTACGCAAAACATTGGCTTTTAAAGCTTGCCACGCAAAAATCAGGCTCTCAGCAACTAATTTGATAAAGATCATGTTAATCCTATCTGCCAGCTAATTGGTGAATTTAAATTTGAATATGTTACGATTTCAAAACAAATGTGTAACTTTGCGATTTGCTTTACAGGCACATCTGTCTTGGCAGACATATTCCTTAATATAATAGCAAGCTAATTAATTCTGATTACATCTTATGAAATTATCGGCATTTAAGTTTGAACTTCCTTCAGAACTTATTGCACAGTATCCTGCAGAAGTAAGAGACGAAGCACGGATGATGGTGGTGCATCGTGATACTGGTGAAATTGAGCACAAGGTTTTCAAAGACATTGTAGATTACTTTGACGAGGGTGATGTTTTAGTAATCAATGATACCAAAGTTTTTCCTGCCCGTTTGTATGGTAACAAAGAAAAAACCGGTGCTCAGATTGAGGTATTTTTGCTGAGAGAGCTAAATCAGGAAATGCATCTTTGGGATGTGCTGGTAGACCCTGCCCGAAAAATCAGAGTAGGTAATAAATTATATTTTGGCGATGGCGAACTGGTAGCTGAAGTAATAGACAATACCACTTCTCGCGGAAGAACAATCCGCTTTCTGTATGATGGTGAGAATGAGGAGTTTTATAAAATCATTGATTCATTAGGAGAAACACCTCTGCCTAAATACATCAAAAGAAAAGTAGAAGCTGAGGACCGGGAGCGTTTTCAGACCATTTATGCTAAGAATGTGGGAGCTGTAGCAGCCCCTACGGCTGGTCTCCATTTCACGCAACAGGTGATGAAGAGAATGGAGATCAAAGGAGTACATATGCCTCCGATTACCCTGCATGTAGGCTTAGGAACATTCCGCTCGGTGGATGTAGAAGACCTTACAAAGCACAAAATGGACTCTGAAAACTTTGAGATCAGTAAAACTACTGAAACCCTGGTGAATGAGTCTTTAGACAACAAGAAGAGAGTTTGTTCAATAGGAACTACATCCATGCGTGCCTTAGAATCTTCTGTCTCTGCCAATGGACGACTAAAAGCAAATAATGGCTGGACGGATAAGTTTATTTTTCCTCCTTATGAGTTCAAAATCTGCAATGCGCTGGTAACCAATTTCCATCTACCTCAATCCACTTTATTAATGATGGCCTGCGCATTTGGAGGTTACGAATTGATGATGCATGCTTATGAGACAGCTGTGAAAGAGAAATACAAATTTTTCTCTTACGGTGACGCTATGCTAATCATCTAATAAATCTTTCTTTCCCGTGCAAAAATTTGCTGTAATTGTAGCAGGAGGAAGTGGCAGCAGAATGGGCTTATCTACCCCTAAGCAATTTATTATGCTTCATGATAAGCCTATTTTGATGCACACAATAAATACCTTTTACCAATACGATCAGCAAATTCACATCGTACTTGTGCTTCCCAAACAGGAAATAAGCCGGTGGCAACAGCTCTGTGATGAGTTTAACTTTCAACATACTACTCAAGTCGTTGAAGGAGGACAAAATAGAACTGCCTCTGTAAGGAATGGCTTAGAGGCAATTACTGCCCAGGAAGGGCTGGTAGCTATACATGATGGTGTAAGGCCATTAGTATCATCAAAAATAATTGAAAAATCATACGAAGAAGCAGAGTCAAAAGGAAATGCCATTGTCTCTGTACCGCTTAAGGATTCTATTCGCTGGAGGGTAGGGGAAAATAATAAAGCTGTAGACCGTAGCGAATACTGCCTGATTCAGACACCCCAAACCTTTAAGCTTTCATTAATCAAAGCAGCATACAAAAGGATAGACAACCAAGTTATGACTGATGATGCCAGTGTGCTGGAAGCCGGAGGTGCCAATATAAATCTTATAGAGGGGGATTACAGAAATATCAAGATAACAACCCAGGAGGATTTAAGAGTGGCAGAGGCGTTATGGAGCTCCCTGCCTTAATAGCTTTTATGCAGTTTTTCTCTTAAATACTATTAGTATTCATCCTCATTAAAGAAGAAATCTTCTTTGGTCGGATAGTCAGGCCAAATCTCTTCAATATTTTCATAAGGCTGACCATCGTCTTCCAATTCCTGCAAGTTTTCTACTACCTCTAAAGGAGCTCCCGAACGGATGGAGAAATCAATGAGTTCGTCCTTTGTCGCGGGCCAGGGGGCATCCTCAAGGTAAGAAGCTAATTCTAATGTCCAGTACATGATCCTAATCTTTTTCTTTTCTAACTAATTGATTCAAACAATAAAATGTAATAAAGTAATATTGCAAACGAAATCTCAAAAAACATTCTTAGGAAAACAAATTCCTTACCAGTTCAAGAAATACTGTACACCTATAAAATGCATAATTATGTGATTAATAACATGCAATAAAAAAAAGTTCAAAACAACAAATTAAAGAGTAATTATTTCTGGGATTTTAAGTCATTAATTAACTCTTCCATCAAAGCTTTCTTTACAGCCACTTTTCTTTGCTGCGCTTTCAGCTTGATTTGAACTTCCCGATCCATATTGTTATAAGAGCCAGGGGAGAACTTATCCGCATTTTCTTTGTAAAGATCAAGTTCTTTTTCGTCTCTTACGATTAGGTTGCTTAAAAGATTAATTTTCAGGTTAATTTTTTCCTGCACATCAATATTAGTGTAGTCAGGATTTTTGGATTGCACCAAACGATTTAGAAAACTTTTTTCACTGGCCATATCACAAGCCCTGATAAAGTCGGAAGTAATGCTACCTCCTACTTCACGAGGAAGCTTTCCGGTTCTTTTCCACAAAAACCTCAGTCTTTTTACATCTTCTACCACATCTTCACTGTCTTTTTCAGCAAGCTGGTTAGCCTGAGAAAGAAGCTCTTTCTTACGCTCCAGCATCTCACTTACATTATATTCAGAGTTCTGCTGAAAGTCAGGTTTTCTTCGGGGAGAAAAGCTGCTGCCTCCGGAAGAGCGATAACCACCTCCGGGCCGCGAAGATGAGGAGCCGCGGTATCCTCCTCCCTGAGAGGAACGATAGCCACCACTACTTCCACCAGAAGGATACCGGTTCTGAGGTCTGAAGAATTTTCCTGTAAGATACTTGAAGTCTTTAAAAAGCTTACCGTATAATTTAGGAGGGATTTTGCCAATATCACGCCAGGCAGACTGTAACTCTTTTACTCGTTCTTTTGCGGCCTGACGATCATCACTGCGTTGCAGTCCTCTGAGTTCATATATGATATCGTAGTACTTCTGGATACGGTCACCGATCATTTTCTTACGATCCTCAAAGAACTGGTTGCGGCGCTGAAAAAAGTTGTCTAACACCTCAGTGAAACGTCCTTCTATTTCTTCTTCATGCTCTTTATCAACTGCTCCGGTACGTATCCACTTATTTTTAATCTCTTTAAGCTGGTCAGCTGCTTCCTGCCAGTCGGTACTGTTCTCATACACTTCAGCCTCGGCGATAAGTGCCTGTTTAATTTCCAGGTTTTTCACCCTATTCTTAGAGATGATATCTCTAAGCATTTCTTCAAGCTCATCAAGCTTTTCGTACAAAACCACATAGTCGCCCAGTGCATCAAAATTGGCGAGCTGCTCGCGCATATGAACCAGCTTCATCAGGTATGATCCCTTATTATCGGACTCTTCAATGGCCTTACTAAGGTTGTGTACTTTGGTTTCCGCCATAGCAAAGCGGTCCTCAAAATATTTAATGGTCGACTCTTCACTTTCTCTGACCTCTCCGATTTCTCTTTCGGGATATTCAAGAAAAGCATTACGATAGATTTTACCGTCTTTGATAAAACCGTAGGGATTCTTTGACTCCACTTTTCTAATGTTAGTTTAAGATTGATTATTAGCGATAAAAAGCGCTTTGTTAATGCATGTTTTACCCTTTACGATGATAATTAAATTTTGTGCTACGCGCAAAAATATGTTGAATTTATAATTAATTTGTTATTCTTTATCCATAATAACTTGCAAGATATTTTTTTAGTACGTCTTGTAATTGCGCAACACTATAAAATTCTAGTAACAATGAGTAATGAAAAAATCATTTTTTCCATGTCGGGTGTGAGTAAAATTTACCCTCCCCAGAAGCAGGTATTAAAAAATATATACTTATCATTTTATTATGGTGCCAAAATCGGAGTGATTGGTCTGAATGGGGCAGGGAAGTCTACTTTACTCAGAATTATCGCAGGAACAGAAAAAAACTATCAGGGAGAAGTGGTTTTTTCTCCTGGCTATTCAGTAGGAATGCTGGAGCAGGAGCCTAAGCTTGACCCTGAGAAAACAGTAAAAGAGGTGGTAGAAGAAGGGGTGCAGGAGGTTGTAGATTTGCTCAAAGAGTTTGAAAAAGTGAATGAAGCATTTGCCGACCCGGCTGTAATGGAAGATCCAGACGGTATGCAAAAACTGATTGACAAGCAGGCCAAGATTCAGGAGGAACTGGATCGCGTAAATGCCTGGGAGCTTGACAGTCGCCTGGAGAGAGCTATGGATGCTTTGCGCACTCCACCTTCTGATGCAAAAGTAAGTAAGCTTTCTGGTGGCGAAAAAAGAAGAGTGGCTCTTTGCCGTTTACTCCTTCAGGAGCCAGATGTTTTATTATTGGATGAGCCTACCAACCATCTGGATGCTGAGTCGGTGCTATGGCTGGAACAACATCTGCAGCAGTATAAAGGAACGGTAATTGCCGTTACTCACGACCGTTACTTCCTGGATAATGTGGCCGGATGGATACTGGAACTGGATAGGGGAGAAGGTATTCCCTGGAAAGGTAATTATTCCAGCTGGCTGGAGCAGAAGCAGAAAAGATTATCAGAAGAAGAAAAATCTGAGTCTAAAAGGCAAAGGACATTGCAGCGTGAGCTGGAGTGGGTACGCATGACTCCCAAAGGGAGACAGGCAAAAGCCAAAGCGCGTCTCAGTGCTTACGATAAATTATATAATGAAGAAGCCAAAGAGGGAGAGGCCAAGCTTGAACTATTTATTCCTCCGGGACCACGCCTAGGGAGCAAAGTGCTTGAAGCAGAGCATGTATCCAAGGCTTTCGGGGATAAGCTGCTGTACGAAGATTTATCCTTTAATCTTCCTCAGGCGGGCATTGTAGGTGTGATAGGTCCTAATGGTGCAGGAAAGACTACACTCTTCAATTTAATTACTGGAAAAGATAAACCCGATCAGGGGGAGTTGGATCTGGGGCCTACTGTAGAGTTGGCTTATGTGGATCAGGAACATGATGTGCTGGATCCCAACAAAAGTGTGTGGGAAACCATCTCCGGAGGTAATGAACTGATTGAATTGGGTGGAAGGCAGGTGAATTCCAGAGCTTATGTGAGTAAGTTTAACTTTAGCGGAGCAGATCAGGAGAAGAAAGTGGGTAAACTTTCGGGTGGAGAGCGTAACCGTGTACACCTCGCTATGATGCTCAAAAAAGGAGCGAATTTACTGCTGCTGGATGAGCCTACCAATGATCTGGATGTCAATACACTGCGTGCGTTGGAAGAGGCTCTGGAAAGTTTTGCGGGTTGTGCGGTTATCATTTCTCACGACCGCTGGTTTCTGGACAGAGTAGCTACGCATATTCTGGCTTTTGAAGGAGACTCTCAGGTATATTGGTTTGAGGGTAACTTCACTGATTATGAAGAAAACCGCAAGAAAAGGCTGGGAGATACTGAACCTAAACGTATCAAATACAAGAAGATAGCCTAAGGAAATTTATCTGCATCATACAACGTTAACTTTGCAAACCTGTGTAAGAAAACTAAAGGTTGTGGATTAGAAAATAGCTACTAATCCATGACCTTTGAAAGAAAAAGGTGATATGAGAAAGTTCATGTTGTTAAGCGTATTGTTGCTGGTATTTCAGTTTAGCGTAGCCAATCCTCCTTCCGAGTACAGTAAAATTGATGAGCATGCCCGAAATACTCCTGCCAAGTACAATCGTAGTGTAGAAGATTTGGCCCAGTATTTAACCAAGCCTGCAAAAAATGACTTTGAAAAAGTAAGAAGCTTTTTTGTATGGATGTCTGAAAACATCACTTACGATGTGGATTTATTTCGTCGTTACCGCCCGGGATCATCGTTGAATATTACCGCTGAAGATGTCCTTAAGCGAAAGAAAGCTGTCTGTCAAGGATATGCCGATTTGTTTACTGCGCTCTGTGATGAGGTAGGCATCAGCAGCAGAATGGTACCCGGCTATAGCAAAGGCTTTGGTAACAGCAATCGTACGGATTTCAGTACTGCTGACCATGCCTGGAATGCAGTATATCTTGATAATAAGTGGTATTTACTGGACGCAACCTGGGGAGCAGGAGGACTAAATGATAAAATGCAATATGTAGCTTATTTTAATGAGCAGTATTTTCTTTCTGACCCTAAAGTTTTTATCAAAGATCACATGCCTTTACATCCGATGTGGCAGCTATTGGATTGTCCGGTAAGTCTCAAAGCCTTCGCCAAAGGAGATGAAGCTATAGCGCTAGAGTTATCTGCCGGGAAAAATTGCATAGATTACAATCAGCAGATTGAGGCACTGGATGCGTTAGAGGATGCTGAGCGTACTATTAAATTAGCTGAGGCCGCTTATTCATTTAATCCGGAAAATCATGTAGTGATGGCCCGGGGGTATATGGACTATGCGCATCATATAATGAAAAACATCAGTAGAGAACTGAGGTCTAGAGAGGAAATTGAGCATGCGATAAGTGCTCAGGAAGATGCACTTCAGTATCTTAAGAAGGCTCAAGCCTTATTACAAAAAGTAAAAGATGGCAGCGCAGATATAGAAAAAGACTTTGTTGCCAAAAACATTAAACATAGCGAAGACAATATTAAAGCAATGAAATCAGCATTGAAAAGCTAATCATAATGTTTTAGGATGAAGATTTAGCCTCTTAATCTCATTATTTCTTTTAATCACAATTTCAATATTTCGGGCAGATTTATTCAGGAGGTCGTTCACTTCATAAGATGAGCGACCTTCTGTTTTTACATTATTGATCATCACAATCTCATCATCTTCTGCCAATCCCGCCACAGAGGCTGGTGAGTTGTCAAAAACATGCTTTACAAATATCCGGTCTTCCTTTTGATCAGATTTGACTACCAAGCCTGAATAGGCATCTTTAAACTCTTCTACAAATGAATTATTAGGATACCAGTAAGTAATGCCGTTTTTATAATCGAAAGCAATGTTAAAGCGTTTAAGTAGACCATTTCCAATGTGACCTACACCATCCTTAAAAGCTCTTTTTTGATATTTTGAGCGGTTAAGCCGAATTGGGATATTGGTAAGGCGATAATTTCCAACATCCAGACCATCAAGTCTGCCAGCATAATTTTTGTCAATCAGGCCGGTAAATGTCATAGTGTACACCAACTCGGTGCGGCCAACTTTCGAGAAAAGCTTGTATTCGTCTACAAAAGGTGAATAAACGGTGATAGAAGAGCCTGAACCATTATCAATCTGCAGTCTGCCTTCAAGCGTTTCCCCATTAGCAAGCGTAAGGGCTGCATGGATATAAGGTCTTCCTGAAATTAGTTCAACCTTGTGAGCCGTAAAATTTTTGGGAGGCTGGAAATCATTAGGGTCATAAAAGTCTAATGCAAAATTGTCATAATTCACAATAATCACATAATGATCAAGTAAATCGTGACCAATGATGCCATCCACATTTCTCTCCAATACCTTATCCAGATGAGCTAAAGAAAGATGAGAGATACGCACATTATCTACGGACAGGCCGCCGACATTCACCTGATTACGTTTGGAGTAATAAATAAGAGAAGGCCCTTTGGCTGTTTTTACGGATGATAAGCCATCACTTGTGAGTTTAATTCGCTCAGCTTTTTGCTGACTGATCACGGTAGAAGCTGCTCCGGTATCAAAAATAAAGTTGAGAGGATCAGATCCGTTTACCCGAATTTGAATAAAAATATGCTCGGCATATAATTCAAAAGGAACAGATGCCAAAGTGCCTTTAGCAAAAACGCGTGGACCAGAAAACAGACCGCCTAATGGCAATAATAACAAGAAGTATAATCTGGCTTGGGAAATTCTCATTACTGACAAATTACACTGTGGTTTGATTTGAAACTACAAAGTATATTATTAACAATCATGATACCAGTACGATCAATCAACTTAAAATATACCTATTAAAATTGTGAAATAAAACTCTCTCTCATACACATGTTCGGTGGATAGGGTATTTGTCAATACTTTCAGCTGAGAATTGAGAGAAAATATAATTAGGAGTTAACTCTTGACTGTGCATTTAGATGATGGGTTTTGTGATTTATTTTTAACTTTATAGCTATTTAAATCGCTAAGCCGGAGGAATGTTTTATGAAAAGCCTATTCAATAAATTAATCTTTGTTTTACTCCCTTTGATGTTTATATCCCTCCTTGTTGGGGGGCAGTCATTAGATAAACGTAAAGCTATTGATGAAATATTTAGTAAATATCATGAGCATGAAGGCTTTGAGGGGGCAGTATTGGTAGCTGAAAAAGGGGAAATAATCTACAAAAATGCTTTTGGCCTGGCGAACCGTGAGTGGAACATACCCAATCAGGTGGATAGCCGCTTTGACATAGCATCTATCAGTAAGCAGTTTACAGCCATGCTGGTCATGCAAATGTATGAAGAGGGTAAAATTCATCTGGACAGTGCCATTTCAACGTATTATCCTGAGTATCGCTCCGATATTGGTAAACAGGTTACAATTCATCATCTTTTGACACATCGCTCCGGTATTCCTAATTATACCAGCATTCCTTACGTGTGGTCAGACTCTTTGGTCAATCGCTACAATAAAGAACAACTGGTTCAGAAGTTTTGCAGTGGTGATTTAGAGTTTAAGCCAGGTACAAAATACAGTTATAATAACACAGGATACTTTTTGCTGAGCGTGCTTTTGGAGAAGGTGAGCGGTTTGCCTTTTGATCAACTTCTACAAGAGAAAATTCTCATTCCTGCCAAAATGATGGCTTCCGGTATAGATAAGCGGACAAAACTCATCAATAAGCGGGCTTATGGTTATGTCAGGGAATTAGAGTCCTACGAAAATGCTCGCCCTATGCATATGGATAATCTGCAGGGAGCAGGTAATATGTATGCTACGGTAGAAGATTTGTATCTGTGGGATAGAGCTTTATATACGCATAAGCTGCTTTCCAAAAAAGGTATTCGCCAGATGATGACACCCTATAGCGATCCTAGCGATTCATGGATTCCTCCTTACAATAATTCCTACGGCTATGGTATGGGAGTAGCCTCTATTCCTCTTGAAAATAATGAAGAGACTGAATTGGTATTTCATAGTGGCCATATCACAGGCTATAGTTCTTTTATTGCTCGTTTTGTGGATGATGAACATTTGGTAGTGATGTTGAGCAATACCGGTAATGTAAGCACAGCCCGTATGAACGAGGTTACTCAGGAGGTAAAAAATGTGTTGTACAATTTACCCTTTGAAGTACCCAAGCGTTCACTCCGCAGCTCATTGCTGAAGGTGAGTAAAGAGCAGGGTATAAGAGAAGCTATTCTGAAATATTATGAGCTGGTTGAGTCTTTTCCATATGAATATGATGATACAGAAGAACAACTGAGATTGGTGGCTCAAGATTTATTAGCTGCTAACATGAGAACTGCCGCAGTAGAATTTTTCAAACTAAACGCTAAAGTCAATCCTGGATGGCGAACCTATAATACCCTGGGCGACGTGTATTACGAAGAAAAAAAATATGAGGATGCCTCTTATTATTACAAAAAATCAATCCAGGTAAACCCCAAACAAACAGATAAAGAAATTAATGCTTTTAATGCCTCTCAACGAGCCCTCTCCAGCCTGAGCCAATAATTTAAGGATGACAGCCAAGTATATCGTATTAATCATTTACTTTTTAGCGCTATTTGGTATTGGCTTACTAGCAGCAGCCAGGGTAAAAGACATTAAAGACTATTACGTAGGAGGTAAGAAGCTTGGTTTTTGGGTAGTAGCTTTCTCTACCCGTGCTACCGGGGCATCCGCCTGGGTACTCTTAGGGCTTACCGGTATGGGAGCTATTTTTGGAGTATATGCATACTGGGTGGCACTGGGTACTTTGCTGGGAGAAATCATAGCTTGGTTTTTTATGGCAAAACCCTTCAAGCGCCTTACTGATCAATTTGATAGCATTACTATACCCGATTATCTGGAGAGCCGCTTTAAAGCAAGCTCACCCTGGCTGCGAGGAATAGCCGCCACTGCACTTTCTCTTTTTGTGATGATTTATGTAAGTGCTCAGATTGATGCTACCGGCACTGCGTTTGAGACTTTTTTGGGCTGGAACTATTTCTTAGGAGCAATTTTCGGATTCCTGATTGTAGTGGCTTATATGTCGTTTGGAGGTTTTGTAGCAGTGGCCTGGTCAGATGTTTTTCAGGGTTCCATCATGCTCATGGGTTTGCTTACCATACCTGCTTATTTTTTATTTACTGCGGACATAGGGCAAATTACTGCCGACCTTAAAAGTATTGACCCTGGTCTGTTGAATATCTGGGGGAGCGAAGGGCTTACTGCGATAAGCATAAGTAAAATCATAGGCTTCCTGATGATAGGCTTAGGCTATCTGGGCTCGCCCCAGCTTTTTGTAAGATACATGTCTATTAAGAATACTGCTGAAATAGATATTGGCAAATGGATATCGGTGACGCTTACACTTTTTATGAATGTATCGGCGGTGACCATCGGAATATTGGGGAGGTACTATTTAACTTCTCCAGCTGATGATCCGGTAGCGGTTTTAGGAAATGGAGGGCAGGGTGTACTTATTTTGTTAGTTGAGACTTTAATGCCCGATATTATCAGTGGAATGTATATTGCAGCTATTCTGGCAGCGATCATGTCTACCATTGATTCGCTCTTGGTACTGGCCTCCAGCGCAATTTCTCGTGACTTCTATCAGAAGATATTCCATCCCAGTCTGAAAGATGCTCAATTATCCCTTTTTTCTAAGAAGATTACGCTGGTTTTGTCTTTCACAGCTCTTTTACTGGCTATGATTGTGGCTTTAACTTCACCAAACCGCACTATTTTTTGGTTTGTGATTTTTGGCTGGTCTGGTATCGCCGCTACTTTCTGCCCGGTAATGATCTTATCCTTATTCTGGAAAGACTATAACGAGAAAGGTGCTATTGCTTCCATGGTAAGTGGCTTTTTGTGCGTGCCGGTTTTTAAGTTTGTTTTGCCTGAACTACCAGAATATGGTATATACTTTCAAAATATAGCTGAGCTGTTTCCTTCCTTTATTATTTCTATCTTTCTTGGAGTCACTGTCAGCTTACTGACAAGAAACAAGTAATAAATTCATATTCTTTTACATAATATTTACATTTTGATGATTTTATATCAATTTACTTTATGTTGCTTTATTGCATTTAGCTTTTAATAAATTCATTTTTAGTATGGAAAGTTGAAAAAATAGTATTATATATTGCGATTATGATAATTTTTTAGATTATGAGCTTAAAAAAAAGTACCTAAGCTAGATATTTTCATACATATGTGCTATTTTGCATAAAAAAAGTAATATACATAAACATATGGATAATTTGTATTCGTTTCACAGACTATCTCTAGAAGAAAGGACCCAATTCATCCTTGGAAATGGAGTTTTACTATGCAGCCGTTATTTTGCCGGAAGAAAAGTATTTCTATACTTCACTGGTAAATTTTATGCAGAAATATGGTTTGATACGCGTAAAAGTAAAGTCTCAAACATAATCCCTTTTACTACCACCAAATGTTTGAAGCCCTACTTAGAACTAATAGATATCAGTGATGTATTTAAACCCAAGGTAGATTAAAAAGTATCAATCAACTGCTAATCTACCTTGCTCATCATAATATAGTTCTCCATAATCAAGCATTAGGCGAATAGTTTCCAATAGTTGTTGTTCATTTGCAGGCTGTAGGTCAGCGAGTAGCTTTTCGGAAGCAGTAGGAGTATCGGTAAGGTACTTTTTTACCAATGTGTTTAGCTCCTTATATTCAGCCTGACTTAGGGCTTCATGTTGAGGCGAACGGAGATTTTTCTTTTCTACACAAATATCACAGATGCCACAGGCATCATAGCTGATTTCGTTAAAATATTCAAGCAGTAACTGAGTCCTGCAGCGATGCTGATGTTCGGTATAGTGGATTACTGCGTTTACCTTATCTTTATAAATAGACTTTTTCTGCTCAATGTCCTTATTGGTGATCGGTAGACGGTTGCTATCATAACGGGGCGTCATAAAAGTACACTGCGGTTTATCTTTCTGCTCTTGGTACATTACTACTTCCATATCAGCCATAGCACTGAGCAGTTTTCGGATTTGTACTGAAGGAATTTTCAGTTGGCGGGCCAGCTCATTCTCAGAGATACTCACATAATTTGCATACAACTCACCGCCATACAGCCTTTGGAGAGCTTTCGTCAAGGGATCAAATCTGCCATTGGCTACCTGAAATTTATACATCTCGGTATGATCTATCAGAATATGGAGTTTGGAAGGCGTAAAATAGGCTTCATTGAGTTGTATGAGTCCGTGCTCTTCCAATCTTTGTAAGGCATAATAGGTGGGAGCACTATGCAAGCGGTAAGTTTTGATAAAATCATTCAGGTCAAAATCATAACTAGCCATGTTACTGCTGCCCACCGCAATCCGGTAGTAATTGGCCAGATTTTGATAGACCTGCCTGATATGAGCAAGGTCAGGATGGGCGTCTTCTATTCTACGCTCTAAATTTTGAATATCACTCTGATCGTATAATATGATCGCATAAGCTTTTTTCTCATCTCTTCCGGCACGACCGGCTTCCTGATAATAAGCCTCTAAATTATCCGGCAGGTCTACATGTACCACCACACGTACGTCGGGTTTGTCAATGCCCATCCCAAAAGCATTGGTTGCTACGATAACTCTGGTCTTATTGGCTATCCATTCCTCCTGCTTTCTTGAGCGTTCGTCATTACGTAGGCCAGCATGGTAAAAATCGCTACTAATCTTTTGTTTTTGAAGCCATTGAGCAATGGCCTGAGTACGTTTGCGGCTGCGCACATAGATGACTGCAGTGCCAGGAATATTGCGCAAAATTTCCAGCAGCTTTTGTTCTTTGTTTTCCACTCTACGTACACCATAGGACAAATTGGCCCTGGCAAAGCTTTTTTGGAATAGCTTCGCATTTTTAAAAGCTAGCTTTTGTTGTATGTCCTGCTTAACCTCTCGGGTAGCCGTAGCAGTGAGAGCAATTATATTGATATCAGGAAAAAGCGCACGAAAATCAGCGATCTCCAGATATGGTGGGCGGAAATCATAACCCCATTGGGAAATGCAGTGTGCCTCATCTACGGCTATAAGCCCTATGTGCATACGCTTTGCCCGTTCAATAAAAATATCGGTTTTGAGGCGCTCCGGAGATACGTATAAGAATTTAATATTGCCGTATACACAGTTATCAAGATGCAGGTCAATCTCCCGTCTGCTCATACCTGAATAGATGGCAACTGCTGATATTTTTCTTTGTCGGAGTTGTTCCACCTGATCTTTCATGAGGGCGATGAGCGGTGAGATTACGATGCAAACGCCCTCCCGTAGCAAAGCCGGTACCTGAAAACAAATACTTTTGCCACCACCTGTAGGAAGAAGGGCAAGTGTATCATGACCTGAGAGCACACTTTCAATGATTTCTTCCTGCATAGGTCGGAAGTGATCATAGCCCCAGTATTGTTTCAGTATAGCTCTAGCGGACATTGAAAATCAATATTGTAGTTTTGCAGAAAGTAACTAAATGCAGATTGATTTCAAATCTTATTCTTTTTCTTCAATGGTGGCTCCACCTCCCAGGGCTGAAGAAACCTGGAAAAAACCTAAAGGAGGCTGATCAGGGTTGGTGATATTAATGATGTTAGTGGTCGGATTGCTGGGAGGAGAACTGAACAGGCCTCCGTCGTTGAAAAGCAGCTCAACCAATTCATTATAATAGCTGAACATACTTTTTTCCAGACTATACATCTCTATACGTACAGAATCTCCTACCTCAAAAGCATAGTTCGCCAGCTGTAGGGTATCTATTTCTGCACGAAGAAACTCATCACTCTGGATCAGGTAGTCGCCTCTATCATTATAGAGAGAGTCATCTTCGTAAATCTTGAAACGATAATAATTAATGCCTCTTTCTTTGGGTGTCCTTCCACTAAAGAAAAAGTAGTACCCTTCCTCTAAAAAGGCAGTCTCTTCACGATAGCTATATGAAAAAGAATCCAGTTCAGCTACTGGTAAAATTGTACCTGTAGATTCATATTCGTTTCCCTGATAGCTTACCCTCAAACGGTAAGTGTCGCCCAGGACTAAAGGGATTGTTTGATTCTGATATATACCTTCCTGGTCTTCAATAGGCGGTAAGTCATAAGTGATTCCATTGGTCAAATCATCAAGCTGTAGGTTTGCGTCATTTACCAGGTTATAGACCTCCTGATCGTAATAATTTCCTGATTGAGAAACACTGACGCTCACTATATTTTTTTCGGGCTCATCAGCCCAGTAGGTCAAATTCCCTTCAATCACTAGCTGAGGCTCATCTACCGGTAATTCATAGTCAATCACTTCCTGGCAAGCTCCCAAGCTTCCTAAAAGTAGAAGGGCAATGAAATATATTATGTAATCTCTCATGCTTAAAACTTAAAATTATAGGTGATGGAAGGAATGATGCTGAAAAGATACGTTTTGATGGCTGCCGGGCGTACACTTTCAATCGCTTCATCTCCTTCCAGATCAAAATCAGGGTCTTCGTTATAGAGGTTTTCAAAGGTGATGATAAAAGGGTTTTTTTGCGCATAGGCATTGTACACTGAAAAGCTCCAGCTACTATTCCAGCGACGCCCTTCTTTTTGCTTACTATCTAATACCACTGACAGGTCTAGCCTATGAAAATCCGGCAGGCGGTAAGCATTTCTTCCGTAAGGGTCGTAGTAAGGTACAGATTGACCATCCAAAGAATATCTGCCTGAAGGAAGGGAAACTGCCAGTCCTGTAGAGTAAACCCATGTTCCGGAGAATGTTAATTGCTTATTAAGCTGATGTGAAAGTACCAGAGAAAAATCATGAATACGGTCGTAACGTGCGTTATAAGCTCTTCCGTTGTTAATCCCATCTATTTGTCGGCGGGTTCGGGAAAGAGTATAGCTTAGCCATCCGGTGGTTTTTCCTACATTCTTTTTGAGTAAAAACTCTGCTCCATAGGCCCAACCTCTGCCCGCAGAGATTTCAGTTTCAATATTATTATTGAGCAAAATATCAGAGCCAGACTTGAAGTCAATGACGTTTTGCATCCATTTATAGTAAAATTCCACTGAGGCTTCCAGCGTATTGCTGGCAAAATTCCGGAAGTATCCTGCTGCAATCTGGTCGCCAATCAGAGGCTCAACATAGGTGTCAGCGGGTATCCAGCGGTCAATCGGTAGGCCTGCAGTTGCATTGGAAGCCACCTGCAGATACTGCCGCATGCGGTTATAAGATGTTTTTATGGAGCTATTGCCATTGATGAGGTAACGTGCTGAAAACCGTGGTTCTATACCATGATAAAGCTTGATATTTTCTCCGCTAGCGTACTCTTTCGTATCAGTGATAGTTTCGTCAGAAATAGGAGTACCCTCTTCATAAAGAAACACTTTGCCAGGTCCTATCTGCTGAAAGATAGAGTACCTCAGGCCATACTCCATAGAAATGCGATCGCTGACTTGCTGCTGATTGCCAATATAAATCGCCTGTTCCAGCGCAAATTTATCATCCAATATAAGAGGGGCGAAGTTGGTATCGCCAGAAGGGATGATACTGGGTGGAGCAAATTTATGAAGCTGTACCTGGTAGCCGAAGTCTATAGAGTTTTTAGGGTTAGGAAAAAAGTTGAAGTCCATTTTGGCACTCATTTCCCTGAGCCTTGCCGTCCAGATAAACTCTGCGACTTCCGTATCAATTTCAAAACCATAGTCAAAATTACTATACACGAAAGTAGTATTCAGGAAAAGCTGGTCGGAGATCAGGTAATTCCAACGGGCAGTGGCAGTAGCATTTCCCCAGTTTAGCCCAAACTCATCCGCTATGCCGAAGCGATCACGGCCAAAGTAACCTGACGCAAAAATTTTGTGCTTATCATTGAACTGGTAATTGGCTTTGGCATTAAAATCATAAAAATACAGGGTGTTGTTCCTGATATCTTCATCATTGGATAATTTGAGAAAAAGGTCAGCGTACGTTCTTCTACCGGAGAGGATAAATGAAGACTGGTCTTTCACGATAGGGCCCTCCACAGTTAGTCTGCTGGAGATAGAACCAATACCTCCCGAAACGCTATATTTCTTATTGTTGCCTTCTTTCATCTGTATGTCAAGAATAGATGAAAGGCGACCTCCGAAGCGAGCAGGGATTCCACCCTTGTAAATTTCCAGATTTTTAATGGCATCAGGGTTAAATACTGAGAAGAAGCCTAAGAAATGGGAAGGGTTAAAAACAGTGGCTTCATCCAGCAGTACAAGGTTTTGATCGGCAGACCCTCCTCGCACAAACAAGCCAGTAGTACCTTCCCCTGCTGACTGTACTCCCGGAAGGAGTTGCACGGTTCTTAGAACATCAACTTCTCCAAACAATGCTGGTAAGGATTTGATCTTCTCTATTTGAAGTTCTTCCCGGCTCATCTTAACATCCTGAAAGTTATCCTCCGGACGGGTAGCTGAGATGACAACTTCCTGCAGTTCCATTTCCTCATCGCTCAGTTCAATGGTAATAGTAGTATCAGCTTGCAGAGAAAGGATAAAGCTTTGAGATTTGTAACCCAGGTAGGAATAATTAATAGTATAGTTTCCCTGTGTCAGGGTAAGCGAATAAAAACCATAAACATTGGAAGTAGTGCCGGTTCCAGCGCGTTCTTTGAGCGAGACAGTGGCTCCAATCAAAGCTTCTCCATTACTGGCATCTTTGACATAGCCGCTAATGGTATATTGATTTTGTGCATTAAGTTGATGGGAAAGTATGGCTATCAAAGCCATACAGAAAAACTGTTTCATGTAATCGTGGGTCTTACACTGTGGTTAATGCTTGCAAAAATATCACTATCCTTTATCACTTTAGGTAACAACGCTATGACAGGCTTAGGGATGTAGTTTTTTATGAAAAAAATGAAAACTTTTTATCCTGCAAAAGACTTCTCATTGGGTAAGAATCAATTATTTGATGCACTAAACGGATTGAATTGTAATATATCAATCATTAGTTGTGTCTATAATTGGATTTAACAAAGTTGCTCCTCATCAATTTCCATGAGGGGCTTATATTTAGTATATTTGCAAAATAATTTATTCGGGCAAATTGCCTGATTTTTAGCATATAATTTTATATAAATTTTCTTTTTAT
The DNA here is from genome assembly GCF_038039535.1 of Catalinimonas locisalis. Classification (NCBI taxonomy): domain Bacteria; kingdom Pseudomonadati; phylum Bacteroidota; class Cytophagia; order Cytophagales; family Catalimonadaceae; genus Catalinimonas; species Catalinimonas locisalis. The sequence continues at coordinate 26,735 of NZ_JBBPHP010000013.1, forward strand.
GACTGTTGCTAAGAGTGGAAACACAGTAAAAGTACATTATACTGGGAAGCTTAAAGACGGTACCGTTTTTGATTCTTCCCTGCAACGCAATGAACCATTGGAGTTTACTCTGGGCCAGGGCAATATGATTGCTGGTTTTGAGAAAGCTGTTGATGGAATGCAGGTAGGCGATTCTACAGTAGCTGATATACCCGTGGCTGAGGCCTACGGTGAAGTAAGAGATGATATGATTCTGGAAGTTCCTAAAAAAGATGTTCCTGAAAATATTACCCCTGAAGTAGGGCAGCGCCTTGCTGTTCAGCAAAAGGACGGCCAATCAATTCCAGTTACCATTTCAAAAGTGTCGGAAGAAAGCATCACACTGGATGCAAATCATCCACTGGCAGGTAAAGACCTTGTTTTTGAGATTGAGTTGCTGGAAATCAAGTAAATAATAATTTATCATTTAGTATTTGAAGGCTTGTACATTGTGTGCAGGCCTTTCTTTTTAAAAAAATATTGGGAAAACTTGAACTAATGCCAAACATAGAGGTTCATCTATCGTATATGATAGTATTACTATTTTTTGATATAGTTTAACTAATGAATAACCAACAGATTCCTGAAATTCTCAATAGCTTCGGACAAGTACTAAAGCATGAATTCATGTCTCATGCAAATAGTGATGCTCATCAAAACTTTCGGTCTTATAGCCAGAAAGAAATCAATGATTTTATATATGACCTTACTGAAGCGGGAAATAATATTCAATTGGTATTTATGCCAAATACCATTGCGATAGATGAGCTACAAAGCTTTCTTGATGAGATAGAGTTTCCGGTGTTGTTTTTTATTCGTGAGGATGATGTCGTAAATCCTGTAATGTTTTGGTTGGGAAAAGAAACGCTGGAGGCGAAAATATTTACAGAAGAGGGACAAAGAGAGTACGAAGATGCTACAGTCTTAAGAGATGCTGCGTTTTATCAAGATGCGCATGGCCAGGTGGTTTTTATGACAGCTTTCCCGTATCGGAGCATGGTGAGCGATGAAAGAGAAACTTCTGATGAGCATCTCAGCCCTCTCAAGAGATTGCTTAACCTGCTCGGTACAGAGCGAAGAGATATCGGATATATCTACATTTACGCAGTAGCCGTGGGGATTATCAGTCTGTCATTACCCCTGGGTACGCAGGCGATAGTAGGTTTTATTTCTGGTGGTATGTGGTTCAATTCTGTCGTACTGCTAATCAGTCTGGTTATTATAGGGGTATTGATAGCAGGAGGATTGCAAATCATGCAGATTTCTATGGTAGAAGTTTTGCAAAGAAGAATTTTTGCCAAAGCCTCTTTTGAGTTTGCTTACCGTATTCCACGTATCAGAAGCGAAGCCTTGTTTAACTACCACGCTCCGGAGTTAATAAACCGCTTTTTTGATATTATGACAATCCAAAAAGGCCTGCCAAAGCTGTTAATTGATCTTTCAACCGCAGTGCTTCAGATATTTTTCAGTCTTGTGCTTTTGTCTTTTTATCACCCTTTCTTTGTCTTTTTTGGCCTTTTGCTGGTAGCTATACTGGTAACTATTTTTTACATTACAGGTCCAAAAGGACTAAAGTCATCCATTGTAGAGTCCAAATACAAATATAAAGTAGCTTTTTGGCTGGAAGAATTGGCACGTACCATCAGTTCATTTAAAATGGCAGGTACTACCCAGTTACCCATGAAAAAGGCAGACTATAATATCAACAATTATTTAAAGTATCGTAAAGAACACTTTAGCGTACTTATCAAACAGTTTTCCTATGTAGTAGTCTTCAAAACCTTTATTACTGGTGGTTTGCTAATATTGGGTACGTTACTTGTAATTGACCGTCAGATTACGCTAGGGCAGTTCGTAGCCTCAGAGATTATTATCGTCCTGATATTAGGGGCAGTAGAAAAAATTATCCTTAACATGGATACTGTATATGATATGCTAACTGCGGTGGATAAGATAGGGCATGTGACAGACCTGCCTCTGGAAAAAAATGAAGGAATCAAGCTTCCCGCAAACTATTTTGAGAACGGAATCAACATCAATATCAAGAATCTGAATTATACTTATCCGGGAAGTAAAAAAGCAGCGCTAAAAAATATTAACTTAAGCATAAAGGCTGGCGAAAAGCTGTGTATTGCAGGCTATCACAGTGGTGGGAAGTCAACCCTGGTTAATATCATTGATGGGATCTATCAGTCTTATGAAGGGATTGTAACTATTAATCAACTTTCACTGAGAGATCTGGATCTTAGTACACTGAGAGATCATATCGCTAAAAATGTTTCGCAGGATGATATTTTTGACGGTACGGTACTGGATAATGTAACGGTGGGAAAACCGCGCTCAGACTATAGCACTGCCATTAAAGCAATAGATGATGTGGGCGTAAGTGATGAAGTAAATCAGTGGGCCGATGGTTTGCATACTGATCTGGTGAGTGGAGGAAAAAATATTTCTACTTCAACGGCTCATAAACTAACGCTTGCACGCTGTGTGGCTAAAAATCCGAAAGTGATCATTTTGAATGACTTTTTTCAGTTTTTTGAAGGAGCCGAGAAATTGAAACTTATTAAATACCTTACGAGTTCTGAGCATAATTGGAGTTTGTTATTGGTTTCCAACGACCCGATGATCATGAAGCATTGTGACAGAGTTATTATCATGAAGGAGGGAGAGATAGTGTCAGAAGGTAAGTTTGCTGACTTGAGTACCGATCACCATTTACAAGAAGTTATAGTAAACGATTAATATCATTGATATGAGCAATCTGTTTAGCGCTGATAGAGCAGGGGCTACAAGAAATACTTGGATGGGTACTAGCATATCTTCCCGACTAGAATCCATGAAAGTTTTAGAATCCCCACGAGCAGGTAGAGTACTAGCGCGTTGGATAGGCGGTATCGGGATATTTTTGTTCTTAGTGCTTTTTTTACCCTGGCAGCAGAATATTGTCGCTACAGGAGAAGTTACTGCCTTTTCTCCTAAAAATCGTCCTCAGACTATTGAGACCGCTATTCCCGGGCGTATTGAAGAATGGTATATCAGGGAGGGACAGGCAGTAAATAAAGGGGATACCATACTCACTTTAGCGGAGATAAAAGATAAGTTCTTTGATCCGGAGCTACTGATCCGTTTGCAGGAACAGATTACTGCCAAAGAAAGCAGTATTGATGCAAAAGAACAGAAGGCTTTTGCGCTCGAGCGTCAGGTGAAAGCGCTCAAAGAGGGACTAGGACTAAAAATTAGGCAGGCCCGGAACAAAGTACAACAATCTGAACTAAAAGTAGCCAGTGACAGCATGGATTACCAGGCTGAAATAGTGAGCTTTGATATTGCTAAAAATCAGTTTGAACGCCAGAAAGTCATGTTTGATCAGGGCTTAAAATCTCTCACTGAATTACAGGTGAAAGAGCAGAAATTTCAGCAGTCGCAGGCAAAATTACTCTCCAGTGAAAATAAATTTCTGGCCAGTAAAAATGAGTTGATCAATGCGGTAATTGAACTGAGCTCAATTGAAGCTGACTATCTGGAAAAAATCAGTAAGGCAGAATCTGACCTGAGTATGACGCGTTCTGATCTTTACGATGCAAGTGGTAGTCTGGCAAAGCTAAGAAATGAGTATGCCAATATGAGAATCAGAGCTGATCAATACCACATTATTGCTCCCCAGGATGGGTTTGTCGTCAAAGCTTTGAAAACTGGTATTGGAGAAACGATCAAAGAAGGGGATGGAGTGGTTACTATCATGCCCAGGGACCCTGATATAGCTGTAGAGTTATATGTAAAACCTATGGATGTACCTTTACTCACCGAAGGCAGGCATGTACGCGTTGAATTTGATGGGTGGCCGGCTTTACAGTTTTCAGGTTGGCCCAGCGTAGCAGTAGGTACATTTGGAGGTAAAATTGAAGTTATTGATTATGTAGAAACAGAGCTCAAACAAGGTAAGTATCGAGTGCTGGTAAAGCCTGATCCAGAGTATGACGGTGACTGGCCAGAACAGCTGAGAGTAGGCTCAGGCGCAAACGGTTTCATTATGCTGGATGAAGTTCCTCTCTGGTATGAAATATGGCGTCTGTATAATGGTTTCCCTCCGAGCCTTGAAGAAGAACCTTCTGGCGAAAATAATGAGACTTATCAGGCCAAAGCAAAAAAGTAATCAAAAATGAAGAATAGGAATAGAGAAATGTGGGCACTGTGCTTCCTGGTAAACCTGGGCCTTATTTTCTCGGCACAGGCTCAAAATGAAGAAGTGTTAAACACAGAACAGGCATTCTCAATTGAAGATTACTTTGCAAATATTATTCAACACCATCCCGTAGTAAGGCAGGCCAGGTTTCTTTCAGATTTGGCTCAGCAGGAAATTCGTTTGGCAAAGGGGGCTTTTGATCCTAAACTTAAATCAAATTACAATATCAAGGAGTTTGATGGTACTACCTATTATAATACCTGGGATAGTAAACTTGAAGTTCCTATATGGTTCAATACAGACTTAAATGTAGGCTATGAGCAAAATGACGGCGAGTATCTGAACGAACAACTCAAAAATACCAGTGATGGGTTGATCTATGCAGGTGTAGCTTTACCCATAGGCCGAGGTCTTTTTATTGATGAAAGAAGAGCTGCGGTACGTCAGGCCAACCTTATGCAGGTAATGGCAGAGGCCGAAAAGATCAAAGAAATTAATAAGGTCCTTTTAAAAGCTGCTAAAGCATATTGGGATTGGTACAATGCCTATCAGAATTTCCTTATCTATGAGGAAGTAGAGACCTTGGCAAGAGAAAGGTACAATGCTATTGTTCAACAGGTAGTTAATGGAGATATTGCTCCATTTGATTCACTGAAAGCATTTATAAACTATCAGCAGCGTGAAGTACAAAAAGAACAGGCCCAGCTAGAGTATAATAATGCTGGTATTATGGTCTCAAATTTTTTGTGGAGCAGTGCACAAGATGAAGATACACAGGCTATTCCTTTACAACTGGCAGCCTCTACCTATCCCATCCTAAGTGATCCTTTGACCAGACATCAGCTATTGGATATGCAGACCTTAAGCACTTTAAAAGATAGCGCCCGGGTGAACCATCCTGAAATTATAAAGCTAGATACCAAAATTAGTCAGCTTGAAATTGAACAGCGTTTGAACAGAGAGTTTCTTAAGCCTGAAATTAACCTTAAGTATAATTTTTTGACAAAGCCTACCGGTGGAGGAAGTGATAACGTAAATGGTAGTGGAGACGAAAACTTTTTTTTGAATGACTATAAATTAGGAATGGAGTTTTATTTCCCCCTTTTTCTACGAAAAGAAAGGGCGAAGCTTGAAAAAACTAATATCAAACTGGAACAGAATTATTACGAGAGGCTGAACCAGTCAAGGACTATAGAAAATGACATTAATATAGTCTACAATTCGCTGTCAAACTTCAGTGAGCTTATTAGTATGCAGAGCAGAATGGTGGATAACTATCAGGCATTGCTTAGAGGAGAAATCATCAAGTTTGAAAATGGAGAAAGTTCTGTGTTTTTAATCAATACCCGGGAAACAGAGTTGCTGGATGCTCGCATCAAATTGCTTAAGCTTCAAACGCAATACGAAAAATCAAAAATAGAGTTATTGTACGCTGCAGGTGTCCCCTACCTACAACTTTAGGATACTACGATACTCTTGGTTTTGTTAAATTCCTTATTGCCTATTTCTATAATAAAAAATTTAGTTTTAAGCGAAGAGAGGTCAAATTCTTTTTTAAAAGAACCACGAATACGGACATTCTCCTCATACAGCAGGTTACCGATGATATCATACACTTTGATAGAAACCATTGCTTTGGTATCATGAAGAACATTCAGAGAAAATTTGCCCTGATCCAAAGGGTTTAGCTCAAAGTCGAAATCCTGATTAAGGGGAGCTTTGCTGTATTTCAGTTTGGTTTCATTGATTTTGGAAGTGCTTTCCTGGATGGAAGTGTCCTGCAAAACCGTAGGAGTACGAAAAATAGCCACATCTTGTGCAATAGATAGGGTGCTTATCAGGCAGAAAAATATGCCCGCTAACAAATAAGACTTCAGATGTGCTGAGTAGTTAGTCATACTTCTCAAAAGTAAGGAATTATATTAAAAAAGAACCTATACAAAACAATATTTTGATAAGGAAGGTGTTAAAGCTCCAATAAAAATGTTTTGATTTGCTGATCTGTGATTACAACAAGATTTTTGTCTATTAAGATCACAAACTGTATATCCTCCACACCCGGAATAATATATTTTTCCTGTGTTGAAGTCAGAAGGTCAAAAAAGTACACTTTATTATCAATAGCGTAGTAAAGCTGATTACTGCTAATCTGAAAGGGATGGTCAATTTCTATGGGAAACTTATTGATCAGATTTCCTAAAAAATCAAATACCAGTATTTCATTATCCTGCCAAAGGAAAAGCCTGTTGCCATATTCTTTTAAAGTTTTTATCTCAGCTCTTTCTGATAGAAAATACTGAAGGTCTACCTTGAGTATCAGGTCTTCCTGTATCGGGCTGTATTTTACAAGTTGAAGATTATTTTCATCAAATAGCCATATCATCTGATCATTGCTCAAGGCAGCTACACTGAAGTGACTGAAAGGGGCCACTTTTATCTGAGCTGTTTGAGAGGGGGTTAAAAAACGGTCAAAAAACTGAAACTCCTGGCTACTTTCATAAAAGGCAAAGATCTTCAGCATTTGGGTCGCATCCAGATTGCTAACTCTGTTGAGAGTGGGAGAAGAGTAAGTTTGTAAAACTTCCAAATGCTGATCATATTTACTTAACTCACCTGACGTTGTAACTATATATAAATGACCTAATGCATCAAAAGAAACAGCAAGAGGCTTACTGATAGCTATACTGTCCTGCACAGCCAGAGATTGAGCAGCAATGGTAGAATGAAGGGATGAAAAAATCAATAATAAGATGAGCCTCTTAGTTCTGATAAGTTTCCAACGAAAATTGACTGCCATCATGTACGCCATAAGTTTGAAAGCTGATCCATTCCCCAATATTAAAGTAACGGCTGTTTTCGTTCAGTGGTATTTCCAGAGGAAGGTGTCTGTGACCAAATACATAAACATCATGATGAGATTTAGCTTCTACTTCAAGGCAGTACTGATAAATCCATTCATACTCTTTGCCCTTGAAAGAGTCATCAATTTTCATGTTTTTCTTCCGACTTTCTTGCGACCAGAAATGTGCTAGCCCCATACCCCAGCGTGGATGAATTGCTGCGAAGATCCTTTGAAGAAATTTTGAGTGAAATAGCTTTTTCAAAAACTTGAAGAAATGATCACCACCACCCAGACCATCACCATGGCCAATGTGTAAAAGCTGATTGTTAATTTTGATACTTACGGGCTCTCTGATGACCGGCACATCCAACTCCTGAGGCAGGTAGTCAAACATCCACATGTCATGGTTACCGGTAAAAATGATGATGGGAATGCCTTTGTCCCTTATTTCAGCAAGTTTGCCCAGAAAACGGATAAATCCCTTGGGAACGGTATGTTTATATTCAAACCAAAAATCAAATAAGTCTCCCAACAGAATGATGGCTTCTGCATCATGAGATACTTTTTCTAGCCAATTAATGATGAGACGCTCTCTGGATCTGCTTTCTTCATAGGAAGGGGTACCCAGATGAAAGTCAGAAGCAAAATAGATTTTTTTATTGGATGTTAGTGAAAATTGAAAAGCAGGATTGACTTGCATAATGCCCGCAAAGGTAATTTGATCGGACTAATTTTAGGTGCTTTAATGAAAAAACTTAATAACAAAAAAAGCTGCAAATTGCAGCTTTTTTGTCAATACGGTAACCCACAGAATTGTTATGAGTTTTTATTTTCTTCTTCTACCGAAGTTTTTTCCTTTTCATCCTCAGCGGAAGCGGAGTCTTCTTTTCCGTTAGCCTGAGCTTGTTTAGGAGCATCTTCAGCCTGATCTTCGTTTTCAGTGTCTGTACTCTTAGCTTTAGCCTCAGTGCTTTTTTCTTTTTTCTTCTCCTGAGCCTCATCTTCTTCAGTATAGGCCTGATAAGTGGTAGGCTTACTGAATGGCCTCTTGCCGATCAGACGATCAAGATCTGACTGGAAAAGAATCTCTTTATCCAGCAACTCCTTGGCAAGTACTTCCAACTGCTCTTTCTTATCCAACAGCAACTGCTTGGTACGAGCATAAGCATCGTTGATGATTTTTCTTACCTCTTCATCAATGGTCTCGGCAGTAGCTTCAGAATAGGGCTTGTTGAAATTATAATCCCCCTGCTGAGAGTCATGGAAAGAGATATTGCCAATTTTATCGTTCATACCATAAATGGTTACCATGCTGTAAGCCATTTTGGTAATACGCTCAAGGTCATTTTGCGCTCCTGTTGATATCTTACCAAAGATTACATCTTCAGCGGCTCTACCACCCAATGCCATACACATCTGATCCAGCATCTGTTCGGTAGTGTAAAGGAACTGCTCTTTGGGTAAATACTGTGCATAGCCTAAAGCAGCTACTCCACGCGGTACAATACTTACTTTTACCAAAGGGTCAGCATGCTCTAAAAACCAGCCAGCAATAGCGTGGCCTGCTTCGTGGTAAGCCACAATGGTTTTTTCCTCAGGAGAAATAATCTTGTTCTTTTTCTCAAGTCCACCAATTACACGGTCAATGGCATCGTGGAAATCCTGAGTTTCTACCATTTTTTTGTTACGACGTGCAGCGATCAGCGCAGCTTCATTACAGATATTGGCGATCTCGGCACCGGCAAAGCCAGGAGTCTGTGCTGCCAGTTTCTTAGGGTTCACATCTTTAGAAACCTTGATAGGCTTAAGGTGGACCTTAAAAATAGCTTCACGGCCTACAATATCCGGCTTGTCAATAGAAATCTGACGGTCAAATCTTCCGGGGCGCAACAAAGCAGAATCCAGTACATCAGGACGGTTGGTAGCTGCCAGAATGATTACTCCAGAGTCGGTTGAGAAGCCGTCCATTTCTGCTAAGAGTGAATTCAATGTGTTTTCACGCTCGTCATTAGAGCCAGGCATGGCTCCTTTGCCACGGGCACGGCCTACCGCATCAATCTCATCAATAAAGATGATACAAGGTGCTTTTTCTTTAGCTTGCTTAAACAAGTCCCTCACACGGGCAGCTCCCACACCCACAAACATCTCCACGAAGTCAGAACCGGAAAGTGAGAAGAAAGGAACACCTGCTTCACCTGCCACGGCCTTGGCCAGCAAAGTTTTACCAGTACCGGGCGTACCTACCAGAAGTGCACCTTTAGGAATCTTTCCTCCTAAGTTGGTATACTTGGAAGGATTCTTCAGGAATTCTACTATCTCTCGGATCTCTTCTTTAGCTTCATCCAATCCGGCAACATTGTCGAAAGTGACATTGACACGGTTTTCAGCATCAAACAAAGCTGCTTTGGATTTGCCGATATTAAATATTTGCCCTCCGGGACCTCCGCCACCTGCCATACGACGCATCAGGAACCAGAAACCAAAAAGGATCAGGAACAGGAATCCCCAGTTGAGCAGAAAACTGGTAATATCTGAACGTTCCTCCACCCGATAGTCAATTCTGTCTTCCACCGGAAGTTCTTCCTGAGCTTCTTCAAAGTTTTCGTCAAATATGTCAGGGTTGGGAATTTTGAGCTTATAGTGAGGTCCGTTGGAGACAGAAAAAGGGTTCTGTTCTTCCACCTCATTTTTATATTCACTTTCCTGTAAGGCCTCGTCGGTAAGTGTGACCTCTACCAGGTTTTGGTTTCTTACCAGCACAACGTCTTTTACATCACCTTCCCTCAACATCTTATCAAATTGCCGCTGGGTGATCTCTATGGCTGATGAGTTTTTATTAAGATAAGTGATGGCGAAAATAAGCAGCACCAAAGAGAGTATGATCCAAATCTGATAATTGGGTCTCTGCGGCGGCTTACTGAGTGGTTTTTTCTTCCTTTTGGTGTTATTTGCCATTTATTTCCTCTTCTAATCCAGGTTTAACAAAACAAACGCTAGAACGGTTATGAATAATTTATAAAGTTTTATACTGAGGCTCTGATTCTATTTCTGTGATCTTTGCGTCTCCCCAAAGTTCTTCCAGGGCATAAAAATCCCTTCGGTCTTTCTTGAACACATGAGCTACTACATTCACATAGTCGAGTAAGACCCACTCTTTATTCTCTTTTCCCTCCCTGTGCCAGGGATTTTCTTTATTATTTTTGTGAACTTCTTTCTCTACAGCATCAGAAATTGCATCTATGTGCGTGTCAGAGTTTCCAGAGCAGATGACAAAATAGTCAGCGATAGCGTTTTTTACTTTGCGCAAATCCATGAGCAAGATACCTTCAGCCTTTTTTTCCTGCATCCCCAGTATTACAACTTTACTAAGATCTTCTGAATTCATGAAATATTTATACCTTGTTTTTTCAATAATTGAAATTGAATTACAATATTACTAAAACTTGCCCATAAATTCTTTCAACACTCAATTCATAGGCAGACAATTCTTACATTTTCCTGTCTGTGATTCTACCAACGCAGTGGTAATGCAAAAGTTGGCATCATCGCAGGCTGAAAACCGCCTGGAAAACGGTGCAATTGTATTGGCAGATTTTCAATCAGCCGGTCGTGGTCAGCGAAACGCCCAATGGACAGCCTCACCAGGCCTTAACCTTACATTTACCATTGCTCTTTTTCCCAGTTTGCTAGTACAGCAGCAGTTTTATCTCAACATCATTACAACGTTGGCTATTGCTGACAGTTTAAAACCGCATCTGGATGAGTCAGTCTCCGAGCGGCCCTCCAGGCGGCTCAAAATCAAATGGCCTAATGACCTATACTATGATGACTACAAGCTATGCGGTATTCTGATTCAGAACAACCTGAAAGTCAATATGATTCAATCCTGTGCCATTGGCATTGGCTTAAATGTAAATCAGCTCCATTTTGATAATCTACAGGCTACTTCTCTCAAAACTATTACCAAATCCTCATGGAACAGGGAGGACGTACTGAAGGAAATTGCGCTCAACTTTGAGGAACGTTATTTTCAGCTCAAAGCTATGGAGTTAAGTCAGCTTAAAACAGAGTATCTGGCCCAACTCTACTGGTTTGATGAATGGCATACATTTCAGGATCAGCAGGGAACATTTCGGGGAAAGATCATTGATGTGCTGGAAGGGGGTGAGCTTTTGGTAGAAAGAGAGGCCATACGAAAACAATATCAACTGAAAGAAATTACTTATTTATACTAATCAGATTGCTTTATTAATAAGCCTGAGCATCAATTTGATGTTGAAGGATTATATCGTAATTTCGCGTCATAATTTTCAAGAACCTAGTAAAAAAAAATTCAAATGGTTGACGAAAAAGTTCGCTACAAGGTAAAAGATATCTCTCTCGCTGACTGGGGGAGAAAAGAAATCCGCCTCGCCGAGGCCGAAATGCCGGGCCTCATGGCTATCCGTGAGGAGTATGGTGCGCAAAAACCTTTAAAGGGAGCTAGAATCGCCGGATGTCTGCACATGACCATACAGACGGCAGTTTTAATTGAAACATTGGTTGAATTAGGTGCAGATGTTACCTGGTCTTCTTGTAATATTTTTTCCACTCAGGACCACGCTGCTGCTGCCATAGCGGCTGCTGGTATCCCTGTATTCGCCTGGAAAGGTATGAACGAAGAAGAATTTAACTGGTGTATTGAGCAGACCCTCTTCTTTGATGAAGATAAGAAGACTCATCTAAACATGATTCTAGACGATGGGGGTGACCTTACCAATATGGTATTGGATCATTATCCTGAGTTTGTGAAAGACATCAAAGGTCTTTCAGAAGAAACTACTACCGGAGTACATCGCCTGTATGAACGCATGAGAAAAGGTACGCTTCCTCTACCTGCCATCAATGTAAATGACTCAGTAACCAAGTCCAAGTTTGACAACAAGTATGGTTGTAAAGAATCTCTGGTAGATGCTATCAGAAGGGCTACTGACGTAATGCTGGCCGGTAAAGTAGCAGTAGTAGCCGGTTACGGTGATGTAGGCAAAGGATCTGCGCAGTCGTTGAGAGGCGCCGGGGTAAGAGTTATTGTTACTGAAATTGATCCAATTTGTGCTCTACAGGCTGCCATGGACGGTTTTGAAGTGAAAAAAATGGATAACGCGGTTCCCCGTGCGGATATAGTCGTGACCGCCACTGGTAACAAAGACATCCTCGTAGACCGTCACTTTAAAGGCATGAAAGACAAGGCTATTGTATGTAACATCGGTCACTTTGATAATGAAATTGATGTAGCCTGGTTGAACAAAAATGCCAAAAACAAAACCGAGATTAAGCCTCAGGTAGATCTGTATGAGCTTGAAAATGGCAATGAGATCATTCTTTTAGCAGAAGGTCGTCTGGTAAACCTCGGCTGTGCTACCGGTCACCCTTCATTTGTGATGTCTAACTCATTCTCCAATCAGGTGTTGGCTCAGATTGAGCTTTGGAAGTATTCTGACAAATATGAGAATGCAGTGTATACTCTGCCTAAGCATCTGGATGAGAAAGTAGCAGCGTTCCATCTGGCTAAGATCGGGGTTGAGCTTGAAGAACTTTCTCAGGATCAGGCTGAATACATAGGAGTAGAAGTAAAAGGACCTTTCAAGCCGGATTATTATAGATACTAAGCTTAAGTGCTTATTTAGTAAAGTAAAAGTAAAAACTCCGCTTTAATAACAGAGCGGAGTTTTTTTATAAGAGATTATCGGAAATGTTAATAGTATTTTAAAGTATCATATGTCTTCTGCTAAAAATAAATTTAACAGGTACAACAACTTAGTCGAGAGGGTTGCCAACTGGAAAGCATACTTGTTTTTTAAGCTTTTTAATAAAAAAAATGATTTTGATTTTCAACTCCGAAATTCTTTTTCAATTAAAGTGCAGCGTAATATGCTGCCTGCGTTCAAAGAATCTTTTCTGGATGATATTTATCTGAGGGGCTTTCCCCAAAGTGTACTAAAGAAAAAAAACTTAAAAGTGATAGATATTGGCGCCAACGTTGGCTTTTTTTCTCTGTATATGTTTTATCAATTCCTAAATGCCAGAGTACTGGCCTTTGAGCCTATTCCTTATAACTTTGGTGTGTTAGAACAATACCAAAAGCGGTTTAAGGATTTTGATTTCCATATTTTTCCTAAAGCAGTGGGAGGTAAAAATGAGAAAATTACTCTAAATGCCAGTAAACTGGATGGGTATACTACGATGGCAAGTGTATTTGAAAGCAGTAAAAAAGGCCATCAGATAGAAGTAGAAGCATTGAGCCTGGATACTGTCTTTGATCAGCATCAGCTTAAGCAAATTGATCTCCTTAAACTAGATTGTGAAGGAGCAGAATATGATATTATCTATAACGCTTCAGAAGAAACTTTAAATAATATCAGTATGATGAGTATAGAAACACATCAAGGGGTACAAAAAGATGAGAACTTACAATCTCTTCAAGTTTTTCTGAAGAAAAAAGGGTTTCAGTTGAGTGCCTTGGATGAAGGCAATACCGGGTATTTGTGGGCCTGGAAAGTGTAAGTTCAAGCATTGAAAGTTAGGTGTTCATGTATCAGACGCTTTCTTTTACGATACCATATTCAGTCCAGACCTTTTTTTCTTCCTTTGTTACTTTTCTGATACCCCGGTTTTTGTCTATTGATTTTTCTGTGCGATAAGGACGAGAATGATCCAGATGTAAACAAATTGCACTATAGCGAATTTGTTTGGACTTTATGCCTGCGTTATACATTCTTTCCCCCAGTTCGCGGTCCTGGCCACCATACTGCATACGTTCGTCAAAACCGTTTACTTTAACTATGTCTGCTTTCCATCCAGAGCTATTGTGCCCGTTCCAGGGCGATTTGGCGGGCGTGATCCAGTTCATAAAATCAGCGAATTGCCCTTTGGCAGTCAGCTTAATTGTCTTATATGTCTTAGGTAAGCCCTTATCATAAAGCCAGGTTTTTGAAAAAGCTCTTCCGGATGCAATGTCTTCTTTTTGTACTAAATGGCTTACTTCCGATGAAAGTTTGAAATATCCTCCTGAAAGAAAATATCCCGCTTGACTTCTATTCACATGTGTTGCCACAAAATCCTGACGTGGAATACAATCACCATCAGAGAATATCAAATAATCAGCGTCCGTGGCTTGAATGGCTTTGTTCATAATTCTTGATTTCTGAAACCCTTCGTCTTCCTGCCATACATGCAAGAGCCTATCATTTCCGAATTTCTGCTTATATTCCTCAATTACATTCTTGGTTTCAGCACCCGAACCATCATCTGCCACTATGAGCTGAAATTTCTGATTACTTTGTTGTAAGTAGCCAAAAAGTACTTTGTCGAGCCAAACAGGTTCATTATAAGTAGTAATAATTACAGCAACCTTCATCAAATAAGAAGTAATTTGTTAAAGAGTCAAAATAAGCTAATAAGGTGAGTATCGCCAAATATAGTTTTAATACGAAGAATAAATATTAGCATTAGGTATGAATACTATGTATTTTGGCTTTTTGAATACCAATTAATATAAGAATTTTCAATGTTTAGCCGGCCTACCAGAACCAGCATATTGCAGGTGATAAAAGACTATAAAGCGATCATACCCCGAAAGCTAAAAATGAGCTATAGGCCATGGATGCGGCAAAAAGAGATTGATATAATACTGGCAATATTGAAAGGAAGTAATCCAAAATATTGTCTGGAGTGGGGCTCTGGTTTCAGTAGCCTTTATTTTCCTCAATATTTATCAAATGAAGCCAAGTGGTTGGCGCTTGAGCATGAAACTACATGGGGTAATACCGTGAAAGGTCTTAATAAAAGAGAAAATGTAGAAATCAGAGTTGTTACTCCTGATAAAAACTCATGGCAGGGAGATGGTAATTACGAGGAGTTTAAAAGCTACATTGAGTCTCCTGTAGGGAATAAGTACGATTTGATCATCATTGATGGGAGAGCTCGAATGGAGTGTGTACGTAAAGGAAAATCCCTACTCAGCGATAAAGGGGTGATGATTTTACATGATGCCAACCGAGAAAAATATCGTGAGGTAAAGGGTAGTATGGAGCATACAGCGCTTTTTACAGATCACAGGAGGGGGTATGGAGGAATATGGGTAGGTTCAAAGCAACCCTTGACGAAAGTGTTAGATGTAGATTTCTACCAAAATGTATGGCAATCACATGATAAACTGTCAAGCCTATTTTCTATTAAGGCTTCAAAAAAATAGGGCCATTATAATCCACTCAGTAAATTGATGAGATTAAATAAGTTAGAAAAAGAGTTCAAAAAATTCCTTAATTATCTAAATCCAAAAAGTTACCTCCAATACAAAAGCCTCTGTATAGAGAGAAGGCCAGTTTCATATTCCGAAGTTTCTTTAACTATTAGTTTTGATAGTGAGTTTTGGCATGATGATATGGGACGATACGCTTATGTGTTGCTCAAAGCGCTAACAAAAACGGGCTTGCAAATAGGGATAAAGGCAAATTTTTCATTTTTATCCCGACTTGATAAATACAAAAAATTACTGCTCAGGGAAAACTTCAAAATTATCAGCGATAGCGTACAGCATTCGGATAGCATTAAGTTCTCTGCTTCGGGTAAAGAGGTTCGGGTTGTTTCTGCTGAGCCTCTTGCACCCATAAAGTTCAATAATACATGCTTTCCATTTCCCTACATGATGCACCCCAGGATATATGAGTTGGGTTATGACCTTAAATCAGTGGAGCTAAGAAACAATCCTAGAAAAGGCAAAATACTTTTTGCCGGAAATGCAGAGAAAAAAAATTACTCAGGAGGAAATGTAGCTACTTTTTATCAGAAAACAACCCGTTATGGGATTTTGACATTCCTTGAAAAACATTCCTTATTAAATGTAAAAGTAATAAAAGACAAAAGCGATTTTACTCAGGATGTCTATGCTAACCAACTTACAATAGCCCGAAGCCAGGCATTTAAAATTCCCTTTGAAGAATGGTTGCCAACCCTAGGCTTGTTTGATTTTTTTTTAGCATGTCCTGGTTCAGATATGCCCATGTGCCACAATGTGATTGAGGCTATGTCAGTAGGAAGTATACCGATTGTAGAGTATCCTGAATATTTTCACCCTGCCTTAGAACATGGAAAGAATTGCATAGTTTTCAATGGAAAAGAAGATCTGGTTAGCCAATTACAGGGAGTAATTAATATGGATCAACAAGCTATTGATACGCTCAGAAGGGGCACAATTACTTACTATGATAATTATCTAAAGCCAGAAGTATGGGTAAGTAAAATGGTGGATCCTAATACAGAAATTACTGAATTAGTTTTTAATGCCTGGAAAGTTAGAGATTAAATTTTCAAATAATTGCTCATGCCTGTCAATGGTCCTGTCAATAGAGAACTTCTCCAAAGCAGTTATCTGACCGTATGCTCCCAATTCCTTTCTTAGATTTTCCGACTGCATCAATTTTTTGATCAGAGAAGCAAGTTGCTGAATGTTCTCGTTTTCAAACAAATAACCATTTTTCCCTTCTTCAATCAACTCCCGGTTACCACCCAGGTCGGTGGCAATCACAGGTACCTGCAAAGCCATGGCTTCTAGCAGAGACTGAGAGAGTCCCTCAATGGTGGACGGCAGCACTTTGATGTCAAAGAGAGGATAATAATTGAGTGCCTCATCATTAGAAATGGCACCGGCGAAATGAATTTCATGAGGAAGGGTATAGCCGGAAATGATTTTCTGAAATTCAGGAGATGATTCTATGCCGACAAAAATCACTTTTACGGCTTGATCTAACAAGGCGATGGCTTCAAGAAGCTGCCTTTGTTCTTTCAGGCGAGCTACGCAGCCAATCACGAAGTCATTTTCTTGTATGGCATATTTTTCTCTGAGTGCTTTTACCTGCTGTGGGTTTACCTTATCATATTTTTCCCGCGGTGTACCATTGTAGATCACTTCAATATGCTCAGCGCTGATGCCAATTTTCACCAGCGATGCTTTTACCCCCTCACTTACTGCAATAACCTTGTCGGTTCCTTTTTCATAAAACCAGCTTTGTCCAAGAATGCCCATGCTAAGGGCCAGCTGTCTGCGGGTATGCACCAGTTTGACCGGAAGTTTATAGTACCAACGGGCTAAAATGGTGGTGTAGCGGTCTTTGCTGGATTGCCCGTCAATGATATCTATTTTGTAATCGCGCACCATCTGCGCGATATGACGGATATTTTTCCGATCCAGCTTATGCCGGATTTGCATGGGAATGTGTATTACTTTAGAATCTTCCAGCAGTTCTCGCATGAGTGAGTTGGCCGGACAGGCTACATAAACCTTATGACCTCTTTCGCTCAGACCTTTGGCCAGGTAAGTGGTGGAGTAGGTAGAACCGGCCATGCCGGCGTATTGTGAAGTGATCAGAATATTCATAAGCAGCACTAAAGAGCCGCAATATTAAAAAAAGCTGATCAAAACACCATCAAGGGTCTACGGTCAGTATCCAGGATTGCTGAAAAGCATCGTTTTGCTTAAGCCTTTCCAACTCCTTCAGGGCCTGATCTTTATCAGAGGCCTGGAAGATATGCACGTAAAAATATTTTTTCTCGCTATGGTAGCCAATTTCAGGGAAGAAGCCTTGTTGAGTTAGTTTATCTGCCATCTTTTCCGCATTAGCCTGAGTTGAAAAGGTTCCGGCAATGATGTAAAAACCACCTTTCATAGTAAGAGGATGTACATCTTCCTCAGTTTGTTTTTCTTCAAAAGGTGAGCTGTTCCACTCCATTTCCTGTTTTTCTTCTTTCTGCTGCCTCTGGTTTTGATCAGGGGTAGGGGAGACAGTTTTGGGCTCACTAACTTTAGTTTGAGAAGAATTCTGAACAGGAGTTTGCGTATTCGTATGCTCACCCAACTGTATTACCCCTTTGTTTCCGGAAGTATTTCCAAAAGAATCAAATTTCAGATCTTCATAATCTTTTTTCTGCTGTGCTTTCTGCTGATTCGGGAAGCTATTTTGTTTGACAACCGGAACAGCTTGCGTTTTTTGCTCAGCTTCTACAGCTTTTGAGCTTTCTTCAATGATGATATCATCATTATTTTCTACCTCCTCTGATGCTCCGGATTGAGTATTGCTATCAGAAGGCTGATTTTCAATGATGGTAATGTTTGCGTTCGGATTGACCTTCTTTCTGTCAGGTACTTCTTCTTTTTCCTTCTTTTTGCGCTTACGCTGTGATTTTTCTCGGCTTTTGGCGTGCTTCTCTATGAGCGCTTCGTCAGGTATATCATCTATGGTGTTTTGGGTAGAGAGTCGGGGTTTTCTTTTCAATACCTCTTTCTTCTTTCCTATGACTAATCCTAATTGGACTTCATGGGTACCCATCCCGTACACAGATACTTCACTACCCCCAGTGCTGTAAGCGTAGCTGAGTTTTAGGTTTTTTACTCTGAAACCGGCAGTTCCGCTCATACCGCTCTGCTGTTGGTAGCCACCACCTGCCCAGAAAGAATCGTTGAAATAAAAGATACCCAGGGCTTCCAACTGGCTGGGTTCCAGGGTAGAATAATGATACAAAACTGTAGGCTCAAAAGCCGTTGTGCCTTCCTCATTGAAGTTGAAGCGATAATGCGTGCTGAAGATCATCCGGCTGAACTTATCAAAAGTTACATCGCTAAAACCTTCCAGCAAGATGGGAGGTGGTGTGAAAAGATGAGGTAGGGACACACTCAGGTTAAAGCCGCGATTATGATATTTGAACCCAAAGCGGCCATCTAGAAAAGTCTGGTTGGAAAGCGCAGCTTGGAGTACCAGGTCATCTCCAATATTCATATCGGCCAGATCGTAGCTATGCATGCCTATACCCGCAGAAAAAGCAGTTTTGATATAATGTTCATACTCAGAAGACAGAGGAATCATGTAAGCCATTGAGAACTTTACTGCATTATGCTTGAGTGCTCCCAGACGGTCATCCACTATATCTGCCCCGATGAATAGTGGATTGGCATTGCCGATAGGAGAGTGAAAAATGAGTTGTGTACTCATAGGAGCACCCTCTACACCGTACCACTGCTGCCGATGGGTGAGGTAAAAAACAGTGTGTTTGTCATAACCAGCGTATGCCGGATTATAAAGGTAGGGGTTGTTATAATAGTGAGTGAAATAAGGCATGCGCTGAGCCTCAGAGGTACAGATACTGATGAGTAGTAATAAAAATATGATGACTGTTTTTCTCATTGTGGCTTCATCTCGGCATACTTTCTCAGAAACAAAACTAGCAAAGATTAGCAAGCTAAAATTTGGACTTACGGTCTGAACTTACCAATGAATTATTCTGTGCCGAATTGAAGAAAAACAAAATCAGAGCATTTTTTCGTTACTCGCCCCGAAAAGCTTAGTTTTGGACATTCAAAAACCGCTTATGGAACAAGTTGTAGAAGAATCTCCTGTCTTTACAAACGATGCAGTAGTACTGGGTATACTCTTCGTAATTCTTGCCTTTGTATTTCGTACATCAGCCAGCAAAAGTCCCTTCTGGCAAAAGTTTTATACTTATGTCCCCTCGGTACTGCTTTGTTATTTTATTCCCGCCATTCTCAACTCATTGAACATTATCTCTGGTGAAGAGTCTAATCTATATTTTGTTTCTTCCCGCTACTTGCTGCCTGCCAGCTTACTCCTGTTTACATTGGGTATTGATCTCAAGGCGATTTCCCAATTGGGTATTAAAGCTGTAGTGATGTTCTTTGCCGGTACTTTAGGCATCATCATCGGAGGCCCCTTAGCTATGATGATCGTTTCTTCCTTTTCACCTGAAACTGTAGGTGGCGCAGGGCCCGATGCGGTGTGGCGTGGCTTGGCTACCATTGCAGGAAGCTGGATTGGAGGGGGAGCCAACCAGACAGCCATGCTGGAAGTATTTGGAGCGAGCACAGATCTGTTTTCAGCGGTGCTGGCAGTAGATATTATCGTCGCGAATTTATGGCTGGCAGTATTGCTGTATGGCAGCGGCAGGGCCGAGAAAATTGATAATTATTTTAAAGCAGATGCCTCTGCGATTCATTATGTGAAAAAACAGGTGGAAGAGTACGCAGCCAGCATTGCGAAAATCCCCACCGCAGCAGATACCATGACCATTCTGGCAATAGCCTTTGGCATCACAGGCTTTTCACATTTTGCTGCTGATTTGATCGCTCCTTATCTGGAAGCTAATTATCCTGTCTTAAACAAATTTAGTTTAACTTCTGATTTTTTCTGGATAGTGGTCATTGCCACTACAGCGGGACTGATTCTTTCTTTTACTAAGGCGCGCAAACTGGAAGGTGCAGGTTCATCACGTTTTGCTACTGTCTTTCTCTATGTATTGATTGCCAGTATTGGTATGCAAATGGATATTACCACCGTGGTGAGTAATCCGGGTTTGTTTATGGTGGGAGGGATATGGATCTTCATTCATATTACCTTCTTGCTCATTGTTGCTAAACTGATCAAAGCTCCATTCTTTTTTGTGGCAGTAGGTAGTCAGGCCAATGTTGGTGGAGCAGCATCTGCGCCGGTGGTGGCCTCAGCTTTTAGCCCCTCGCTGGCACCGGTAGGAGTATTGCTGGCGGTCTTGGGTTACTTCGTAGGAACTTACGGAGCCTGGCTTTGTGGTATCTTAATGCAATTAGTTGCCGCTTCCTGATGTTAAGTGGAAAAGTAATGAAAAATGAGTAAGGATAAAGACATACATCAGCAGTTTATTTTTGTGTGCAATGGAAAAGACTGCAAGAAAAATGGCTGCAAGGATATTCAAAAAGCAATCAAAAGCGAGCTTAAACGAACAAAGCAGCAGAAAGCGATCAAAATTATTGGTACCAAATGCACCGGCAAATGCAAAAAAGCCCCGGTAGTCATTGCCAAAGAACAGTGGATGACTCATATGGATATACCCAAAGCATTGGAAGTAGTGAAGTCTATGTTATGATTTAGAAGTAGGAAGCCTGAAGTTGGAAGTTTTGGCTTCACACTTCCAGCTTCCTTTCTGCATAGTTCTGAAGAAATGATATTTGTGTGTTAAGTGGAAGAAATTTCGCTAGAAACTACTAAGCAAACATGCCCCATACACCTGAATCTGTACTTAAATCACTGCGCGAAAAGCAATATGCACCGCTTTATTTTTTGCAGGGGGAAGAACCCTACCATATAGATCTGATTGCCGATTACATTGAGGAAAATGTACTTACAGAAAATGAGCGGGGCTTTAATCAGATCATCATATACGGAAAGGATACCGACGTAAGTAGCATTCTGAATAATGCCAAGCGATACCCTATGATGTCGGAGCGGCAGGTGGTGATAGTACGTGAAGCACAGGAAATACAGGACTTTAATTCCAAAAATGGCCAGCAGCTGATGGAGGCTTACGTGAAAAACCCTATGCCCTCCACCATTTTGGTGTTTTGTTATAAATACAAAACCGTGGATGGCAGAAAACCTCTCAGCAAATTGCTGGATAAATTTGGGGTGTTGGTTGAGTCAAAAAAGATGTACGACAACCAGCTACCGGATTGGATCGCCCAGTATGTAAAGCATAAAGGCTTTCAGATAGACGATAAGGCGGTACAAATGCTGGCGGATTACATAGGGAATAACCTTAAAAGACTGACCAATGAGATTGAGAAAGTGCTGATTAACTTCAGGCAGGGAGATGAAGAAGGAAAAATTACGCCGGCAGTTATCCAGAAGTATATTGGTATCAGTAAAGAGTATAATGTATTTGAGTTGCAAAAAGCGCTGGCAGTGCGTGATGTGTTAAAAGCTAACCACATCATTCAGTACTTTGAAGCCAATCAAAAGGCCAATCCTATCATACCTGTGATTGCGCTCTTGTTCACTTTTTTTAGTAAGTTGCTACTGGTACATCAGTCTTCTGATAAGTCCGAAAGAGCATTGGCAGGAGTGTTAAAAATCAATCCTTTTTTTGCTAAAGAATATAAAATTGCAGCAGTAAACTATCCGTTACCCAAAGTAATTGCCAATATTCATCACCTACGCGTTGCTGATCAGCATGCAAAAGGAATAGATAATAACGGGGGAAGTGATGTACAGATATTAAAAGAGCTGATCTTCAGGCTGATGCATTAAGATTAAGATCTGGTATAGAGAATTTTTGTACTGCTAAATCGTTTAAGAAATAAAATTACTCAGTATTCATATGCCCATAAAAGTGAAAAAGTTAACATTTCTATTTTTTGTACTGCTATTTACTTTTTCTGCTCAGCTGCAGGCTCAACAGTACCTTGCTGAAGTAGAACCTATCTCCTGGTATCAAAAAGGCTTGGACCTTTTGGACAAGCAGAAGTATAGCGCAGCCCGTGAAGCTTTTGAAGAATACCTGGAAGCTGACCAAGCCAGTGAGAGAGCCGTAGAGGCTGAGTACTATATTGCGTATGCCGCACTGAGGCTATACAATGCCGATGGTGAAGCTAAACTTGCGGAATTTGTCAAAGACCATAGCAGTCATCCTAAAGCAATAAGGGCTAATTATGAACTGGGTAACTTTTATTTTAAGGACGAGAATTACGATAAAGCTATTGAGTATTTTGAAAAGACCGATACTCAGAACCTTACGCAGGAAGAGAGAAACACAAGAAATTTCAAGCTGGCGTATGCCTATTTCACACAGCAAAATTTCTACGAGGCCAAACCTTATTTTGATCAGGTAAAAGCTTCAAGCAGCCCTTTTACCAGTGCAGCCAGCTACTATTCAGGCTATATTGCTTATCAGCAAAGCGACTTTGAAGAGGCTTTAAGGGACCTGAGAAGGGCCGAGCGGGAAGAGTCATATGCCCAGGTAGTTCCTTACCTGATTGCCAATATTTACTACAAGCAGGGAGATTATGCGCAGCTCCAGCGCTATGCTCAGGGTATTTTGGATGATGCAGGAACAAACCGGAACCAGATTAAAAATCTGCCGGATATTATGCTACTGGCGGGTGAAGCTTATTTCATGCAGGGTGATTATGCGAAGGCAGAGCCTTTTTTAAGTGAGTTCGCTACCCTTCGTCGTCCGGAGGCCCCAATGATGTACCGCTTGGCTTTTGCCCAGTACAAAACCGGAAAAGAGCAGCCAGCCATTGACAATTTTAAGCAGATCGCTTCCCGAAAAGACAGTATTGGCCAGTTTTCTTCCTACTATCTGGGATTATTATACGTGAAGCAGGGCAATGAAAAGTTTGCATCTTCTGCTTTTGAAAATGCTGCCAGTATGAGTTTTAGCCCTGAAATTAAAGAACAGGCGATGTTTAAACTGGGTAAAGTACAGGTGGCCTTGGGAGAACATGGCAGAGCCATCCAGACTTTACAAAGTTTCAAACAGAATTATCCAAACAGTGAGCACACTACCGAAGTAAACGATCTGCTGAGTGAAGCTTACCTTAATACCCAAAATTATGCACAGGCCATTGAGTTTATTGAAAGCTTACCCAACAAAACTTTGCAGGTTCGTAAGGCTTATCAGAAAGTGAGTTTTTATGCCGGTACCCAGGCTTTCAACCAGTCAGAATATTATGAGTCGGTGCAGCTATTTGACAAATCTCTCCAATATCCTATTGAACGTGAGCTGGTGGCAGGCGCAAATTTCTGGAAAGGCGAAGCTTACTCAGTAGGTAAGAAGTATGAAGAAGCGATTAATGCATACGCAGCAGTATTCAGAGCTTTGGGAGATGAACGCCGACTAGAAGGCATGAATGAGATGTACTTTCTTAAATCTCGTTACGGAATCGGATATGCCTATTACAATACGCAGGAGTATAGCAAGGCCAGAGAGCATTTTGAAAAGTATGTACAAACTATTGAACAGAAATCTAATGCTAATCCTACTGGAAAGCTCAACTACGAGGATGCGCTCATCCGCTTAGCGGATACCTATTATGTGACAAAAAACTATGCTCAGGCTATTAATACTTACGATAAAGCCATTCGTCAGAATAATCCAGATATTAGCTATGCCTACTACCAGAAAGGAGTAATTCAGGGCATACAGGGAAGAATGAGCGATGCCCGTGCCAGCCTGGATGTCGTGATTGACCGCTATCGTGACTCTCGCTATAGAGACGATGCCATATTCCAGAAAGCACAACTTTATCTGGAAGAAGGAAATTATCAGCAGGCAATCAGTGGCTTTAGCCGACTGCTGGAGTCCAACAGTCAGAGTAATCTGTTGCCGTATGCCTATTTAAGAAGAGCCTTGGCTTATACCAATTTGCAAAAGTACGATCAGGCTTCGGCAGACTACAAGCAGATTATCAAAAACTATACAGATCATACTACCGCAAATTCTGCTCTGCTGGGTTTACAGGAAGTACAATCCCTGGGTGGTGAAAGCGATGATTTCTCAGATTATCTGGCTATTTACAAGAAAGCCAACCCTGAAGATAAAGAGCTGGGAAATATAGAGTTTGAGTCGGCCAAAAATCTGTATTTCACCCAAAAATACCAGCAAGCGATTCCTAGCCTGCAGGAGTTTATCAGTAATAATCCTGATAATGCCAATGTAGGAGAAGCCCGCTATTACATTGCAGAGTCTTATTATCGTTCCGACCAGATTGACAAAGCCCTTGAAGTGTACTACGACATTGCTGATGAAGGTACTTCATCCCGTCTCAACCGCTCAGTACAGAGAATTGCTGAACTGGAAGAAAGCAGAGAAAATTACCGGGCTGCTATTCAATACTATAACCGGCTTGCTGCTTTGGCGGGTAACAAAAGAGAACAATTTAATGCCTGGTCTGGTATGATGACCTCTTACTATGCGCTGGGGCAGAATAACGAGTCGTTGCTAGACTCAGTCAACTACTATGCAGAGCTGATTCTGGAAAAAGGAAACGTTTCGGCAGCGGCAGAGAATATGGCTATGCTCTATCAGGGAAAAGTAGCTTATGAAAAAGAAAACTATGAGAAAGCCATAGACAGCTTTCTGAAAACGCTCAACACCGCCAAAGATGAATATGGAGCTGAAGCGCAGTATTTAATGGCACTGATACAGTATGATCAGGAAAAATATGCTGAGTCTATTGAGACACTGTATGATCTGAACAAAAACTTTTCGTTGTATGAAAACTGGCTGGGGCTTTCATTTCTGTTGATAGCTGAAAACTATATTGCACTGGAGGAAAACTTTCAGGCAAAGGCTACGCTTAACTCGCTCATAGAAAACTCTCCTTTGCCACGTATCAGAGAGCAGGCAGAACAAAAATTGCAGGCTCTGGATAAAATGGAAGCTGATAAAGAAGCTGAAGAACGTAAGCAGGATAGTCTCCAGATAGAAGAGGAAAACCAGATTATCTTGGAAGAAAACGCTTCTGACACTATCAGAAGTGAAGAAAACAGGCCTAAGCAATAAAATTTTAACAAATGTGATTGTTAGTAGGTTGAAAGAGTAGAGACCTATTTTTTAATCTAAATGAATCACATTGATATGAAGTTTTTTGCACATATTTTCTTAGGCTTACTTATTATTAGTATTGCGTCTTGTGTCAAGAGCAAGGAAGAACTTGAAGAAAAAAGTGATGTTGAGTTTGAATCTGATGTAATGGTAGGCAAAGAAGACAGTGATCTGAGAATAGGAGATGGGAACATTTATCAGACCGTGGGAGATAATGAATCTTTAGCCATACTCCACAATGCCTTAAGAGCTACCGGTCTTGACTCTGTATTATCTCAGGATGGACCTTATACGCTTTTCGCACCTTCAGATAATGCTATAGACGAACTTACCCCCAATTATGCAGATGCAGTTCCCGGATCTGTGGAGAGGGAAGAACTGAAAAATATTCTGATGCATCATGTAGTGAAGGGGAGCTATAGCGATACTGAAATTGCCGGAATGAAAGAGTTAGAGCCATTATATGGAGACCCACTTCAAGTAATCAAAGTTGATGGTACAATTACCTTAGATAGTGCAGCTTTGATATTCAGCGATCGTGAAGCCGATAATGGTTACGTTCATATAGTTGACGAAGTGCTTTTCCCTGAGTAAATTGGCCTTTATTACAGATAGGAAAATTTAATCTCATCAGGTGAAAGTAGGGCTTTTCTTTGGGTCATTTAATCCCATCCATATTGGGCATCTTATTATTGCAAATACCATCAGGGGATATGCTAAGCTGGATCAGGTCTGGTTTGTAGTTTCTCCTCAAAACCCATTTAAAAGTGCCAAATCTCTTTTATCTGATGTAGATCGTTTGCGGATGGTAGAGTTGGCTATTGAGGATAACTTTGAGCTTAGAGTTTCCAATGTTGAGTTTAGTATGCCTAAGCCAAGCTATACGGTAGATACGCTGACCTATCTGAAAGACCGTTATCCTCAGCATCATTTCAGCCTGATAGTGGGAAGTGATAACCTGAGCCATTTTCACAAATGGAAAAATTATCAGGAGATTCTCAATCACTACGGAATGATCGTATACCCCAGGCCAAACACTGACGAAAAGAAAGTCAAGGAGCAAATAAAAAACCATCCTAATATCAGGATGGTTAAAGCTCCACTAATTGATATCTCTGCCACTTTTATCCGGGATAGTATCAAAAATGATGTTCCCATCAGATATTTAGTGCATGATAAGGTGGCAGAGTATATCGATGCCAAGAAATTTTATCTCTGAGTACTCAGACGGTCATGATCTCTTTCTCTTTTTCTTCAAATATGCTGTCTATTCTAGCATTATATTTATCAGTAAGCTGCTGAACATTATCTTCCCCTTCCTTTACATCATCTTCAGAAGTACCCTCTTTCAGTAACTTTTTGATAGAATCATTAGCGTCTTTGCGAATATTACGAACACTCACTTTGCCATTCTCAGCTTCATTCTTTGCCTGCTTTACCAGGTTCTTACGCCTTTCTTCAGTGAGCGGAGGAATATTAAGACGCACAATTTCACCATCGTTTTGAGGGTTTAGTCCCAAGTCTGAATTGATGATGGCACGCTCAATTTCGTTGACCATCTTTTTTTCCCAGGGCTTGATCATTACTGTGCGGGCATCAGGCGTAGTAATAGAAGCTACCTGGTTGATAGGAGTATTGTTTCCGTAATATTCCACCATAAGGCCATCCAGCATATTGGGTTGTGCTTTTCCAGCCCTGATTTTTTTGAATTCTCCCCTGACGTGTTCAATGGCTTTTTTCATATTATCTTCCGCCTCGTCAAGGTACATTTGAATCTCTTCAGTCATTGTTCAAAAATTAAATCAACAATAATAGTAGGTATAAATATGATAACTCAGATCAATCTTCAAAAAAAGAGAGGTAAGGCTTTAGTTAATTAAAGTGCCTACCTCATGACCACTCAGTAAGTTGTACAAATTACCCGGTTTATTCATATCAAATACGATGATAGGTAAATTGTTTTCCTGACAGAGGGTGAAGGCAGTCATGTCCATCACATTGAGGCCTTTCTGATACACCTCGGTAAAGGTAATGTTAGAAAAACGTTTGGCGTTGGGATCTTTTTCCGGGTCAGCAGTGTACACCCCGTCAACACGCGTGCCTTTGAGTACCACATCCGCTTCTATCTCAATAGCCCTGAGACTGGCGGTAGAGTCGGTAGTAAAGTAAGGGTTACCAATTCCTGCTCCAAAAATGACCACTCTGCCTTTTTCAAGGTGGCGGACTGCTCTTCGGCGGATAAAGGGCTCACAAACCTGCTCAATCTTAATGCCTGACATCAGGCGGGTATATAAACCGATTTTTTCCAGAGCACTCTGCAACGCCATAGCGTTGATGACGGTGGCAAGCATGCCCATATAATCGCCCTGTACACGGTCCATGCCTGACTTCTCTGCCTGTACGCCTCTGAAAATATTGCCTCCACCAATCACAATAGCAATTTCAACACCTGCATCTTTCACCCTTTTGATTTCTTGGGCATATTGTTGAAGCCTGTCAGAGTCAATACCGTACTGCTGGTTTCCCATGAGCGCTTCACCGCTCAGCTTTAAAAGGATTCTTTTATATTTCATTCAATTGGGTTTTGATGGTCAAATATAGAAATACCAAAAATAAGTTGACAGACAAAACCAATTCGATTTTCAAAAAAGGCATAAGCTGACTTTTTTTAGTAAAGAAATTTATTCAAGTACTACCATCAGTTGATTTTTCTCTACACTCTTTCCGGCTTCCACATGGATTTTTGCGACCTTTCCATCGCCGGGTGACTTGAGTACATTTTCCATTTTCATGGCTTCCAGTGTCAGCAAAGGAGCGCCTTTTGATACTTCATCTCCCTCACTCACATGAAATTGCAGGATAAGTCCGGGCATAGGGGCCAGGATTTCTTTATCTGCAAGCTCATCAGTATCCTGCATACCCATAGCCTCAATCAACTGATCAAAACGATCCTGTAGCTTGATTTTCACTGGTTTACCATTAATCTTTAGCAAAAAATCTTTTTTTGAGTAATCAGCTTTCACCACTTCAATTTTGTAAGAGCGATGCTTATGTAAAAGGTGAAAAATATGATCTGTGAGGGGAGTAAGTTTGTAGGAAAAATCCTGATTGTTGATTAGTGTTTGTTCCGATTTTAGCTCAACTTCGTACTTTTGTTGATCATTAACGTTAGCCTTTAGCAGCATTGCGGTTGTGTCAGGTTTAGATTATGCGTTTAAGATAACATTTCATTCTAATTAATCCATACTTCATGCAGTTTCTTCGTGCTTGTTTGATTATCATATTATTGTCAAATGTTGCCTGTAGGTCTACTCAGCTAGAGGCTCGTAAAGATGGCCCTATGGCTCAGGATTCAGTGCAGCAGGACTCAATCCAAAATAATAATGTTGCACCCCTGGAAAATGAAATTCAGGAAGATGCTGACCCCTACCAGCCTTCTCATACGCGTGAGTTTGACCTTTTACATACCCGGCTTGAGGTAGAACCCAATATCGCAGCTCATACTTTGGATGGTATTGCTACGCTACAACTACGGCCTTATTTCTATCCTAAAGAAAGACTGCTTCTGGATGCCAAAGGATTTGAAATACAAAAGCTAGTACTATGGAAGGATGATCAGGAAAGCCCACTTGAATACGACTATGATGGTTATCAGCTCGCCATTCAATTAGATCGTACTTATAACCGTCAGGAAGATTTTTTCATAAAAATTTATTATACCGCCAGACCGGATGAGATTGAACTAAAGGGAAGCACGGCTATCACCCAGGATAAGGGACTGTATTTTATCGGCACTGATTCCACTCAGCTTGGCCCAAAACCGACACAAGTATGGACACAGGGGGAGACCCAGGCTAACTCCTGCTGGTTCCCTACCATTGATGCACCCAATGAACGTACTACCCAGGAAATGCTCATCACTGTAGATTCAACCTTCAAGACACTTTCTAACGGACTGTTGGTATCATCACAATTTAATGATGACAATACCCGTACAGATTATTGGAAAATGGACCAGCCCCACGCTCCTTATCTGTTTATGATGGCCATTGGTGATTTCGCAGTAGCAGAAGATCAGTGGCAAGACATAAAAGTAAGCTATTATGTAGAGCCTGCTTATGAACCTTTTGCCAGGGATATTTTTGGGCGGACTCCCGAAATGATGGAGTATTTTTCAGAACTATTGGGGGTTGAATATGTCTGGCCAAAATATAGTCAGGTGGTAGTGAGAGATTTTGTGTCAGGAGCTATGGAAAATACCACTGCCTCGGTATTTATGGAAAGCCTTCAGGTAGATGATAGGGAACTTATTGATTACCATTGGGATGACATAATTGCGCATGAGCTTTTCCATCACTGGTTCGGAGACCTGGTAACCTGTGAATCCTGGGCTAACCTGCCTCTCAACGAATCTTTTGCTACTTATTCAGAGTATTTGTGGAGCAACTATAAATATGGTGAAGATGAAGGAGAGTACACCCTTTGGGAACAGGGGCAGAATTATTTTGCTGAAGCTGAGGAGAAACAGGTAGATCTTATACGTTATCGTTATGAAGATCAGGAAGATATGTTTGATCGTCATTCCTATGATAAGGGTAGCCGCATTTTACATATGCTTAGAACCTTTCTGGGAGATGAAGCTTTTTTTACAGCCTTGCACAATTACCTGAACGAGCATGCTTATACATCAGTAGAAGTACATGATTTAAGGTTAGCTTTTGAAGAAGTAAGTGGACAGGATCTTAATTGGTTTTTCAATCAGTGGTTTTTGTCTTCAGGGCACCCCCAACTTCAGGTGAAGCACCTTTACGATAGCGGCAAGCTTAGACTTAACGTACAGCAGGTTCAAAATTTTGAAAAAACACCTCTGTTTACTCTCCCTCTTGAATTGGAAGTTTGGGTAAATAATGAACCTCAAATATTTCCCCTGATGATAGATCAAGCAGAAGAAAGCTGGAGTTTTGATTTAAGTCAGAGACCCGATTTGCTAATCTTAGACCCTCAGGCTGACCTGCTCATGAAAGTTGATCACAATAAAAGCCCGCAGGAATGGACCTACCAGTATCAGCATGCGTCCAACGTAATAAGAAAGATGGAGGCACTGGAAGCTTTGGCACAGGATAGTGTGGGGAGTAAGGCAGCCA
Source organism: Catalinimonas locisalis (assembly GCF_038039535.1). Lineage (NCBI taxonomy): Bacteria > Pseudomonadati > Bacteroidota > Cytophagia > Cytophagales > Catalimonadaceae > Catalinimonas > Catalinimonas locisalis. Next base: position 57,330 of record NZ_JBBPHP010000013.1, read on the forward strand.
ATATCTACAAAGAAGCACTTGAGGATGATTTTTGGATGATCAGACAAATGGCATTAAATACCCTTGAATTATTTCCTCAGTATTTGAATGTTGAAGATATAAGCAAAGTATTAAAAATGGCCGGACAGGATAAGAAATCATTAGTAAGAGCAGATGCTATATCCGTATTAGCAGCACTGGATGCAGATAAATACAGGGCAGTTTACCAACAGGGCATGCAGGACAGTTCTTATGCAGTAGTAGGTTCCTCTATTGCTGCCTATACGCTAAGTAATGCAAATGACAAAGCATCAGTTTTTGAACCCTATGAAAAGTATTCTAATTTCAACGTAGTGATAGCGCTAGCCGATTATTATGTAGAAAATCAAATTCAGGACAAATATTCATGGTTTTCGGAGAAGTTTACACAAATAAATGATGAAGCTTTATATTACTTACTTAACTATTTTGCCAGATATTTAATAAATTTGCCAGCGGAAGAACAGCAAAGTGGTATTGAGTTACTTGCAGAATATGCTGAGAAACATCCTAAATATTACATTAGGCTGAATGCTTATCGTTCTTTAAGTTTTTTTGATGATCAGGAGGAAGTGCAGGTATTGAGGCAAAATATCAAGGAAGGAGAAAAAGACCAGCGTTTACGCTCTTTATACGAAAGCATCCCATAGGAGGGGAATTTTTTTTGTTTCTTTTAAAGCAGAAGTTTGAATAAATCAAAAAAGCGTTTACTTTTGCACTTCCATTAGAAACAGAGGGGTTTTAAATTCGTTAAAAAAACTGTTTTTAATCGTTTTTTCACATCATGGGGAGATACCAAAGCGGCCAACTGGGGCAGACTGTAAATCTGTTGTCTTACGACTTCGTAGGTTCGAATCCTGCTCTCCCCACTTGTTTTTAATAGTTATTTTGAATTTTTCTTTCAAAGTAACTGTTTGGTTTGAACTTTAAGCGGGAGTAGCTCAGTTGGTAGAGCGACAGCCTTCCAAGCTGTAGGTCGCGGGTTCGACCCCCGTCTCCCGCTCTCTCTTGTAATGCTTGAGCATTGCTTAAGCCGATGTAGCTCAGGGGTAGAGCGCTTCCTTGGTAAGGACGAGGTCACGGGTTCAAATCCCGTCATTGGCTCAAAAGCTGTGGGTTCATTACCTTTATGACTTAAATTTATTTGAAACTGTAACTTATTTAGAAAATGGCTAAAGCAACCTTTGACCGTTCTAAACCACACTTGAACATTGGTACAATTGGTCACGTCGATCACGGTAAAACAACATTAACTGCAGCGATCACAAAAGTGCTTGCTGACAAGGGTCTTGCTGACCTCCGTGATTTTGCTACGATTGATAATGCTCCTGAAGAAAAAGAAAGAGGTATTACAATCAACACTGCTCACGTAGAGTATCAGACAGAAAACCGTCACTATGCTCACGTTGACTGCCCAGGTCACGCTGACTATGTGAAAAACATGGTTACTGGTGCTGCGCAGATGGATGGAGCTATTTTAGTGGTAGCTGCTACTGACGGCCCTATGCCTCAAACTAGAGAGCATATTCTTTTGGCTCGTCAGGTTGGTGTGCCTGCTATCGTAGTTTTCATGAATAAGGTTGACTTGGTTGATGATCCTGAACTACTTGAGCTAGTTGAGATGGAGATCAGAGAGTTGCTTTCATTCTACGAATTCCCTGGTGATGACATTCCTGTAATCCAAGGTTCTGCTTTGGGTGCGCTGAATGGTGAAGACAAGTGGGTAGAGAAAATTATGGAATTGATGACTGCTGTTGATGAGCATATTCCTCTTCCTGAGCGTCTGATTGACAAGGATTTCTTGATGCCTGTTGAAGACGTGTTCTCTATTACTGGTCGTGGTACTGTTGCTACTGGTAGAATTGAGCGTGGTGTGATCAACTCTGGTGACCCTGTTGAAATCATGGGTATGGGAGCTGAAAACCTTAAGTCTACAATCACTGGTGTTGAGATGTTCCGTAAGATTCTTGACCGTGGAGAAGCAGGTGATAACGTTGGTCTTCTGCTAAGAGGTATTGAAAAAGCGCAGATCAGAAGAGGAATGGTTATCGCTAAGCCTGGTACTGTAACTCCTCACCACAAATTTAAGGCAGAGGTTTATGTGCTGTCTAAAGAAGAAGGTGGTCGTCATACTCCTTTCTTTAAGAAATACCGTCCTCAGTTCTACTTCAGAACTACTGACGTTACTGGAGAGATATCTCTTCCTGAAAACGTAGAGATGGTTATGCCTGGTGATAACGTTTCTATCTCTGTTGAGCTTATCAGTCCTATTGCAATGGACAAAGGCTTAAGATTTGCGATTCGTGAAGGTGGTAGAACTGTTGGTGCAGGTCAGGTTACTGACATCATAGAGTAATTCTATAACATATATTCAGTAAAGGCTTGGCTTCCAGGGAGTACTCTGTAAAGTCAAGTCTTTACACTTATACGGGTGTAGCTCAGCTGGTAGAGCAACGGTCTCCAAAACCGTAGGTCGTGAGTTCGAATCTTACCGCCCGTGCTATAAATTGCTAAAGAGATGAATAATTTAGTTGAGTTTGTCAAAGCTTCCTATGATGAGATGAAGAATAAGGTGACATGGCCGAATTATTCGTCTTTACAAAGAAGCTCTGTCTTGGTGTTGATCGCTTCTCTGATATTTGCCTTGCTAATTGGGGTGATTGATTTGGGGTTTGAAAACACGATGACTTGGTTTTATAACGCGTTTTAAATATGGGTGACTTCAAGTGGTACGTGGTAAGAGCTGTTAGTGGAAAGGAAAGAAAAGTAAAGGAGTACCTGGAGAAAGAAATTGCCATTAACAATCTAGGGGAGCATATCCCTCAGGTACTTATCCCCTCAGAGAAAGTGATGGAGATGAGAAATGGCAAGAAAAGAGTGAGAGAGAGAAACTTTTTTCCTGGTTATATCATGATTTCTGCGGATTTGCAGAAACCAAATGTATATGACACTATCACCAACATCCCCAATGTGATTGGTTTTTTGGGCTCTAATGAAAAAGGAGCTGATAAAACTCCTATACCACTACGTCCAAGTGAGGTCAATAGAATTTTGGGTAAAGTAGAGGATACGGATGAGGACGAAGTTAAGCTGGAAACCCCTTATATGGTAGGCGAAGAGGTGAAAGTGATGGATGGTCCTTTCAGTGGATTTATTGGTAATATTGAAGAGGTTTTTGAAGAGAGAAAGAAACTGAAAGTGATGGTCAAAATTTTCGGAAGAAATACGCCGGTGGAACTTAATTACATGCAAGTAGAGAAATTAGATAATAGTAGCAACAATGGCTAAGCAAATAGTTGGATTTTTAAAGTTACAAATTAGGGGTGGACAAGCTAACCCCTCACCTCCGGTAGGTCCGGCACTTGGTAGTAAAGGCTTGAACATCATGGAGTTCTGCAAGCAATTTAACGGAAGGACTCAGGACAAACAGGGGCAGGTGTTGCCGGTAGTGGTAACCATATTCTCCGACAAATCTTTTGATTTCGTAGTAAAAACTCCCCCTGCAGCTGTGATGCTGTTAGAAGCTGCCAAGCAGAAGAAAGGGTCTGCTGAGCCTAACCGTTCTAAAGTTGGTTCTGTAAGCTGGGATCAGGTTAAAGAAATAGCTGAAACTAAAATGCCTGATCTTAATGCATTTAAAGTTGAATCGGCCATGAAGATGGTTGCGGGTACCGCAAAGAGCATGGGTATCACAGTAAAAGGTAAAGCTCCCTGGGATAATTAATAAAACTGACAAATGGCTAAGTTATCTAAAAAGAAAGCAGATATATTGAAGAAATACGACTTTACGAAGTTGTATTCTCTGGAAGAAGCATCCTCAATGGTAAAAGACATCACCACTACAAGCTTTGATGCTTCTGTAGACTTAGATGTTAACCTTGGAGTAGATCCTCGCAAAGCTGACCAAATGGTTAGAGGTGTAGTAGCCTTACCTCATGGTACTGGTAAAGAAGTAAAGGTGCTAGTCCTTTGTACTCCTGATAAGGAAGAAGAGGCTAAAGAAGCAGGCGCTGATTATGTAGGTCTTGACGATTACATCCAGAAGATTGAAGGCGGATGGACAGATGTAGATGTCATCATCACTATGCCTACCGTAATGGCTAAAGTAGGGCGTTTGGGTAGAGTATTAGGTCCTCGTGGACTAATGCCTAACCCTAAAGCTGGTACAGTTACTATGGATATCGGTAAGGCTGTACAGGAAGTTAAAGGTGGTAAGATTGACTTTAAAGTGGATAAATTCGGAATTATCCATACTAGTGTTGGAAAAGCTTCTTTTGATGCTAAGAGAATTGCTGAAAACGCTAATGAAGTTATTCAGACACTAAGCAGACTTAAACCTGCTTCTACCAAAGGAACATATATTAAAGGAATTTACTTGTCTAGTACGATGAGTAAAGGAATCCAAATTGATAAAAATAGTATAGCTGGATTATAATCATGACTAGAGAAGAAAAAGGTGTCCTGATAGACGAATTAGCTGAAAAGTTAAAAAACACCACTCATTTCTATATAGCCGATACCGGAGGCTTAAGCGTAGCTGAGGTAAATGCTTTTCGTGAAATGTGCTTTAAGAAAGGTGTTGAATACAAAGTTGTAAAAAATACTTTGATCAAAAAGGCGCTGGAGAAACTAGATACAGATTACACTCCTTTTGATGAAGCATTGAAAGGTACTTCAGGAATTATGTTCGCTGAAGTTGGTAATGCTCCGGCCAAGATCATCAAGGATTATAAAAAGAGAGACAAAGAGTTTACCAAGCCAGCTTTTAAAGCTGCTTCTATAGATACTGATTTATTTATAGGAGCTCAGCATCTGGATATGCTAAGCTCACTGAAGTCTAAAGATGAACTTATTGGTGAAATTATCACTTTATTACAATCTCCTGCTACCAATGTTATTTCTGCACTTCAAAGTGGAAAGCATAAGCTGGCAGGTATCGTAAAGACATTGTCCGAAAGAGAAGGATAGTATATTAATTAAGTAGTAAACAAATCAATTTAAATAGCGTTTTAAAATGGCAGACTTGAAAGATTTCGCAGAACAGCTGGTTAACCTTACAGTTAAAGAAGTTAACGAACTTGCTACCATCCTGAAAGAGGAATATGGCATTGAGCCAGCTGCAGCCGCTGCTCCTGTTGCTGTTGCAGGTGGAGGTGGTGAGGCTGCTGCCGAGGAAGAAAAGACTTCATTTGACGTAGTGTTGAAGTCACCCGGCGGTTCTAAATTGGCAGTTGTGAAACTTGTTAAAGAATTAACTGGTTTAGGTCTTAAAGAAGCAAAAGAACTTGTAGACGGTGCACCTAAGCCAATTAAAGAAGGTGTAAGCAAAGACGAGGCTGAAGGACTAAAAAAGCAGCTTGAAGAAGCTGGTGCAGAAGTAGAACTTAAGTAATCATTGAAATATTACTAGATTGCTTTGCAATTAGGCCTGGCCATTCAGTCAGGTCTTTTCCTGTTTGTATATACTTTTAAGTCTAAAGGTTCCTTGCACTTTTCAGGATAGCACCTGCAAGTTTTTGAAAACTACCTTTTTATTCCAAATAAAACCTTAAAAAACTAGAAGGCTTTGGCTAATTTATATAAACCCACTGAGCGCGTCAACTTTGCTTCCATTAAAACTGTACTTGATTATCCTGATTTTTTGGATGTTCAAGTAAAGTCTTTTAAGGATTTTCTGCAAATTGAGACGCCCGCTGAAAGAAGAAGTAATGAGGGGCTGTTCAAAGTATTCTCAGAGAACTTCCCCATTTCAGATTCTCGCGAGAACTTTGTACTGGAATTCATTGATTATGTCATTGACCCTCCCAAATATTCTGTTGATGAGAGTATTGATAGAGGATTGACCTTCTCTGTTCCATTAAAAGCAAAGCTTCGCCTTTCTTGTAATGACGAGGATAACGAAGATTTTGAGACCATTGAACAGGAAGTTTTCTTAGGAAATATTCCTTATATGACCGAGAAAGGCTCTTTCATCATCAATGGTGCTGAAAGAGTAATCGTATCACAATTACATAGATCACCGGGTGTATTCTTCGCTCAAAGTAAGCATACCAATGGTACCAAACTTTATTCTGCCAGAATTATTCCTTTTAAAGGTTCCTGGATAGAGTTTGCTACTGATGTTAATGGTGTAATGTATGCCTACATTGATAGAAAGAAAAAGTTTCCTGTAACTACCCTGCTCCGTGCTATTGGTTATGGAAGTGATAAGGATATACTGGATCTTTTTGGTCTTTCGGAAGAAGTAAAAGCTGAGGAAGCGAGTCTGAAACAATATGTTGGAAGAAAGCTAGCTGCCCGTGTGCTTAGAACATGGACGGAAGACTTTGTAGATGAAGATACTGGTGAAGTAGTTTCTATTGATAGAAATGAAGTGCTTCTGGAAAGAGACTCTGTATTGTCTGAGGAAGATATTGATACTATACTTGAGTCAGGTACTGCCTCTATTATTCTGCACAGAGAGGATGTAAATATCACTGACTATTCTATTATATATAATACCCTTCAGAAGGATAATTCTAACTCTGAGAAAGAAGCAGTTGAGCAGATTTATCGTCAGCTTAGAAATACTGAAGCTCCCGATGAGCAGACAGCTCGTGATATTATTCAGAGTTTATTCTTCAGTGATAAGCGTTACGATCTTGGTGAAGTAGGACGTTATAGAATTAACAAAAAACTGAATCTGGAAATAGATTCAGATGTACGTGTTTTGACTACTGAGGACATCATTAAGATTGTAAAATATCTTATTGGCTTGATCAACTCTCGTGCGGTGGTGGATGACATTGACCACTTAAGTAATAGAAGAGTAAGAACAGTAGGAGAGCAGCTTTATAGTCAGTTTGGTGTAGGTCTTGCGCGTATGGCTCGTACCATCAAAGAAAGAATGAATGTACGTGACAACGAAGACTTCAAACCTGTTGATCTGATCAATGCCCGTACATTGTCGTCAGTAATCAACTCATTCTTTGGTACCAACCAGCTTTCTCAGTTTATGGATCAGACTAACCCATTGGCTGAAGTTACGCATAAGCGCCGTATGTCTGCCTTAGGACCTGGTGGTTTATCACGTGAAAGAGCTGGTTTTGAAGTACGTGACGTACACTATACTCATTACGGCAGATTGTGTACAATTGAAACTCCTGAAGGTCCGAACATTGGCCTGATTTCTTCACTTTGTGTACATGCCAAAGTGAACCATATGGGATTCATTGAAACTCCTTACCGTAAAGTTGAAGAGGGTAAAGTGGATATGAGTGGGGACGTACTTTATTTGACCGCTGAAGAAGAGGATACCCATAACATTGCCCAGGCAAATGCTCCATTAGAAACAAATGGAAAATTTGTAAATGAAACTGTAAAAGCTCGTTACGAAGGTGACTTCCCAGTAGTAGAGCCGAATAATGTTTCTTATATGGACGTTGCGCCCAACCAGATTGTATCAGTAGCGGCTTCAATGATCCCATTCCTGGAACATGATGATGCTAACCGTGCTTTGATGGGATCAAATATGCAGCGTCAGGCAGTACCTTTGCTGAAGCCTGAGGCTCCTATCGTAGGAACCGGCCTTGAAGCAAGAGTAGCATTAGATTCTCGTTCGCTAATATTGGCTGAAGAGGATGGTGAAGTTGAATATGTAGATGGAAAGAAGATTGTCATGCGTTATGACCTTACCGATGAGCAGCGCTTGATTAGCTTTGAGGGTGATCTGAAGACCTATAACCTTACTAAGTTCCGCAGAACCAATCAGGATACCTGCGTAAACTTGAAGCCAATTGTGCTGAAAGGAGAGAGAGTGAAAAAAGGTCAGCCTCTGTGTGAAGGTTATGCGACTGAAAATGGTGAGTTGGCGCTGGGTAGAAATATGATGGTAGCCTTCATGCCCTGGCAGGGATATAACTTTGAGGATGCTATCGTTATTTCAGAAAAGGTAGTAAGAGATGATATCTTTACTTCTCTTCACATTGAAGAGTTTGAACTTGAGGTAAGGGATACCAAAAGAGGAGAAGAAGAATTGACCTCTGAAATTCCAAACGTAAGCGAAGAGGCTGTAAAGAACCTTGATGAAAACGGAATTATCCGCGTAGGAGCAGATGTAAAGGAAGGAGATATTCTAATTGGAAAAATCACGCCTAAAGGTGAAACTGATCCTACTCCTGAAGAAAAACTCTTGAGAGCTATCTTTGGTGATAAAGCAGGTGATGTAAAAGATGCTTCATTGAAAGCTTCTCCTTCACTGCGCGGTGTGGTGATTGATACCAAACTTTTCTCTCGCCCTAAGAAGGATAAGGAACTTCGTGCAAAATCTAAGAAAGAGGTTGAAAACCTAAAGGTGAAATATAAGAAAGACCTTTTAGGCCTGAGAGCTACCATGATCAATAAACTGGTAGGTCTGTTAGAAGGTAAATCTTCTCAGGGTGTAAAACATAAGTTTGGAGATGAAATCATTTCCAAAGGAATGAAGTTCTCTAGAGCGAATATTGAGAACAACCTATTCCCTGAAAAGAACATATATAGAGACGAAAGCAACTATAACGTTCCTGAAGAAGCGAACCTGATTTCGGACTTGATCATTGAAAGCTGGACCGAAGATGAGCATGTAAATCATCTGGTGTTTGAGATGGTTAAAAATTACAATCAGACGCGCAATGAGCTTACGGCTCACTTCAAACGTGAACGTTTTACTTTGGAAGTCGGTGATGAACTTCCTGCGGGAATCGTTCAATTGGCTAAAGTATACGTTGCCAAGAAGCGTAAGCTGAAAGTAGGAGATAAAATGGCAGGTCGGCACGGGAATAAAGGTGTAGTAGCCAAAATTGTACGTGAAGAAGATATGCCGTTTATGGCCGACGGTACTCCGGTAGATATCGTACTTAACCCACTGGGTGTGCCCTCTCGTATGAACCTGGGACAGATTTATGAAACTGTACTAGGCTGGGCAGGACTAAGATTAGGTAGAAAATACAGTACCCCCATCTTTGATGGAGCTACGCTTGACGATGTAGCCAAAGAACTCAAAGATGCCGGACTCCCTGATTTTGGTCGGGCAGAATTGTACGATGGCTTGTCTGGTGAAAAATTTGACCAGAAAGTAACTGTCGGTGTTATTTATATGTTAAAACTCGGACACTTGGTGGATGATAAAATGCACGCGCGTTCTATTGGACCATACTCTCTCATCACACAGCAGCCACTTGGTGGTAAAGCGCAGTTTGGTGGACAGCGTTTTGGTGAGATGGAGGTTTGGGCATTGGAAGCTTTCGGAGCTTCTCACGTTCTCCAGGAAATCCTTACTGTCAAGTCGGATGATGTAGTAGGTAGAGCTAAGGCTTATGAAGCCATTGTAAAGGGTGAAAACCTGCCTAAGCCGAACATTCCTGAGTCGTTTAATGTACTTGTACATGAACTCAGAGGTTTGGCCCTTGAAATTACACTTGACTAAAATATTGAATGCCCCATGCTAAAATGCATGGGCTTTCTTCCATTCATGAAATAAACATTCACCTATGGCATTCAAGAAAAATAGAAAAATCTCTAACGATTTCTCCAATGTGACGATCAGTTTGGCTTCACCTGAGTCAATACTGGAGAGCTCTCATGGTGAGGTAACACAACCTGAAACCATTAATTACAGGACATATAAGCCTGAAATGGGAGGTTTGTTTTGTGAGCGTATCTTCGGTCCTGTAAAAGACTGGGAGTGCCACTGCGGGAAATACAAGAGAATTAGATATAAAGGTATTATTTGTGATAGATGTGGGGTTGAAGTTACTGAGAAAAAAGTGCGCCGTGAAAGGATGGGACACATTGAACTTGTGGTACCTGTGGCTCACATCTGGTATTTCAGGTCATTGCCAAATAAGATAGGTTATCTGCTGGGGCTTCCAACCAAGAAGCTGGATCAGATTATCTATTATGAAAGATATGCTGTAGTTCAGCCAGGTATCAAAGCAGAAGATGGAATCAGCTACTTAGATTTCTTAACTGAAGACGAGTATCTGGATATCATCGACAAACTGCCAGCCGATAACCAGAAACTGGACGATACAGATCCTAATAAGTTTATTGCCAAGATGGGAGCTGAGGCATTGGAGATGCTTTTGGCCCGTCTTGAACTGGATGAACTTTCTTACAGCCTGAGACACCAGGCGCAGACAGATACTTCTCAGCAGCGTAAAGCAGAAGCATTGAAGCGTCTGAAAGTAGTGGAATCTTTCCGTGATGCTAAAACCAGAATTGAAAACCGTCCTGAGTGGATGGTGATCAAAATGGTGCCGGTCATTCCACCTGAATTGCGTCCATTAGTACCTTTGGATGGTGGTAGATTTGCTACTTCTGATTTGAATGACCTCTATCGCAGAGTAATCATCAGAAACAATCGTCTGAAGCGTCTTATTGATATTAAAGCCCCTGAAGTAATTCTTAGAAATGAGAAGCGTATGCTTCAGGAAGCAGTAGATTCGTTATTTGACAATTCACGTAAGGTGAATGCGGTACGCTCTGATGGAAATCGTGCTTTGAAATCTTTGAGTGATATGCTTAAAGGTAAGCAAGGTCGTTTCCGCCAGAACCTGTTAGGTAAGCGTGTTGACTATTCTGGTCGTTCCGTAATTGTAGTAGGACCGGAGTTGAAAATGCACGAGTGCGGCCTGCCAAAAGATATGGCCGCTGAGCTATTCAAGCCGTTTATCATTCGTAAGCTGATTGAGCGGGGTATTGTCAAAACTGTGAAGTCTGCAAAGAAAATTGTAGACCGCAAAGATCCTGTAGTTTGGGATATTCTGGAAAACGTATTGAAAGGACACCCAGTGATGCTGAACCGTGCTCCTACATTGCACCGCTTGGGTATTCAGGCATTCCAGCCCAAATTGATTGAAGGTAAAGCAATTCAGCTACATCCACTGGTATGTACAGCTTTTAACGCTGACTTTGACGGTGACCAGATGGCGGTACACGTTCCTCTGGGACATGAAGCTATTCTGGAAGCTTCTATGTTGATGCTTTCTTCTCACAATATTATGAACCCTGCGAATGGGGCGCCTATTACCGTACCTTCACAAGACATGGTATTGGGTCTTTATTATGTGACTAAAGGAAGAAAGAGCACTGATGAACTTCCTGTAGAAGGAGAAGGAATGACTTTCTACTCTCCTGAGGAAGTAATCATTTCAATCAATGAGAAACGTATCTCTAAACACGCTCACATTAAGGTAAAAGTGAAAGTTAGAGATGAAGAGACTGGCGAATTAAGCGAGCAGATTGTAGACACTGTTGCTGGTCGTGTGATTTTTAATCAGCTGATACCTGAAGAAGTGGGCTATGTTAATGAGCTATTAACAAAGAAAAAGCTTCAGCAGATTATCGCTAAAGTATTTAAGATCGCGGGTGTATCCAGAGCAGCAAAATTCTTAGATGATATTAAAGAGCTCGGTTTCCAGTCTGCATACAAAGGTGGTCTGTCATTTGGATTGGACGATATTGTAGTACCAGAGCAAAAAGATAATCTTGTAGAGCAAGCTAAGAACGAAGTAGATGCTGTGAAGAATAACTACTTCATGGGATTGATTACCGATAATGAAAGATATAATCAGGTAATTGATATCTGGACGAGAGTAAACTCTCAGATCACTGGCGCATTGATGAAGCAGATGGAAGAAGACCGTCAGGGCTTTAACTCCATCTATATGATGATGCACTCAGGAGCGAGAGGTTCTCGTGAGCAGATCAGACAGTTAGGAGGAATGAGAGGACTAATGGCTAAGCCTCAGAAAAACCTTCAGGGATCAGTAGGTGAAATTATTGAAAACCCTATTCTCTCCAACTTTAAAGAAGGCCTGGATGTAATTGAGTACTTTATTTCTACACACGGTGCTCGTAAAGGTCTGGCTGATACTGCATTGAAAACAGCAGATGCAGGTTACCTGACCCGTCGTCTGGTAGATGTTGCGCAAGATGTAGTGATTCGTGACTTTGACTGTGGTACGGTTAGAGGACTTCGCGTGGCTGCTTTGAAAGACAATGAAGAAATTGTTGAGCCACTATCAGAGAGAATTCTTGGTCGTGTATCGGTTAACGATGAATTTGACCCTGTTACCAATGAGCTGTTGGTTAAATCCGGTGATGAAATCACGGAAGAAATTGCCCAACGCATTGATAATAGTGGTATAGATGAAATGGAGATTCGCTCACCATTGACCTGCGAAACCCGTCATGGTATCTGCTCTAAATGTTATGGTAGAAACCTGGCATCCGGACAGATGGTACAGATAGGGGAAGCAGTCGGAGTAATTGCAGCGCAATCTATCGGAGAGCCAGGTACTCAGCTTACCCTAAGAACATTCCACGTAGGTGGTACGGCTTCAAATATTGCAGTAGATGCAATGATCAAGTCAAAATTTGATGGTATCGTTGAGTACGAAGAGATCAAATACCTAAAAACCACTGATGAGGAAGGTGAAGAAAAAACAGTGGTGATGGGTAGGTCCGGCGAGATCAAAATCGTAGACGAAAAGAGCGGAAAAGTTTTCTCCAGCAATAACGTACCTTACGGTTCATTCCTTAAGGTAAAAGATGGCGAGAAAGTGAAAAAAGGTCAGGAGCTTTGTAATTGGGATCCCTACAACGCAGTAATACTTTCAGAGTATGAAGGCACAGTAGATTTTGAGTCTATTGAGCAAGGTATCACTTATAAAGAAGAGTTTGATGAGCATACCGGACACAGAGAGAAAGTAATTACTGAAACGAAGGACAAAACCAAAAACCCGGCAATACTTATCAATCCTACTAAGAAGTCAGAACTTGATGAGCCTAAAGCTTACAATATTCCGGTAGGAGCTCACTTGGCGGTAGATAAAGGTGACTCTGTAAGAGCGGGTCAGGTTTTAGTGAAGATTCCTCGTATGATGAGTAAGTCAAGAGATATTACTGGTGGTCTTCCTAGAGTAACTGAACTTTTTGAAGCACGTAATCCTTCTAACCCTGCTGTAGTTAGTGCCATTAACGGGGCAGTAACTTATGGCGGTGTGAAAAGAGGTAATCGTGAGATATTTATTGAGTCTAAAGATGGAGTGAAGAAGAGATACCTTGTGCCTCTTTCTAAACACATCCTGGTACAAGATAATGACTACGTGAAAGCCGGTATGGCACTTTCTGATGGAGCAATCACTCCTGCTGACATCTTATCAATCAAAGGACCGACAGCTGTACAGGAATATTTGGTAGATGAGATTCAGGAAGTATATCGCCTGCAAGGGGTTAAGATCAATGACAAGCATATTGAAGTGATCGTAAGCCAGATGATGCAGAAGGTAGAAATAGAAGATGAAGGTGATACCAGTTTCCTAAGAAGACAAGTAGTAGATAAATTTAGCTTCCGCGAAGAAAATGACTCTATTCTTGATAAGAAGGTGGTACTGGATGTGGGTGATTCTACAAAACTGAAGCCGGGAATGATTATTACCCAACGCCAGTTGAGAGATGAAAACTCATCACTGAAGCGTCAGGATAAAAAGACAGTTCAGGTGAGAGATGCTGAGCCCGCGTTGGCAAAGCCTACACTTCAGGGTATTACGCAGTCATCATTAGGAACGGAAAGCTTCTTGTCAGCAGCATCTTTCCAGGAAACTACGAAGGTGCTCAGCGAAGCTTCAATCCGTGGAAAGCGAGACGAACTGAAAGGATTGAAAGAAAACATTATTGTTGGACATCCTATTCCTGCAGGTACTGGTATTCGCGACTACAATAAAATCATTGTTCACTCTAAAGAAGAGTATGAACAACTTAAATCTTCTCGTGAAGGAAGAAAAGAAGAGAATGTAAGCACAATGGAAACTAACAGTTAATCCATGGCTGAAGAACACAAAGAAGAAAAAAGCACCAATAAGCGTAACCAGATTAGCATTGAGCTTTCAGAAGAAATGGCTGAAGGGGAGTATGCTAATCTGGCTACCATAGCTCATTCAAATAGCGAATTTGTGATTGACTTCATCCGGTTGATGCCGGGTACTCCCAAGGCAAAGGTGAAGTCAAGAATTATCGTTACGCCTGAGCATGCTAAGAGATTACTATTAGCCCTCAAAGATAATATTGACAAATTTGAGGAAGCTTTTGGTCCTGTTAAGCAAAACAACGATGCCCCTAAGTTTCCCATAAATTTTGGGGGGACGGTTGGTGAAGCTTAATCTCAAAATCAAAGAATTCAATTTGTTTTACATTAACATTATCCGTAACTTTGCACCTTAATTTGCAAAAGCAGTACGTAAACGTAAGAAATTAATGCCCACTATACAGCAATTAGTAAGGAAAGGAAGGAAAAAATTGACTTCCAAGTCAAAGTCTCCTGCGCTGGATGCTTGTCCTCAGAGACGTGGTGTATGTACAAGAGTATATACTACTACTCCTAAGAAACCTAACTCGGCTATGCGAAAAGTAGCCAGGGTAAGGCTTACCAACGGGAGAGAGGTGAATGCTTATATTCCTGGTGAAGGTCACAACCTTCAGGAGCACTCTATTGTATTGATCCGTGGTGGAAGGGTAAAAGACTTACCAGGGGTAAGATATCACATCATTAGAGGGGCTCTGGATACCGCCGGAGTAAACGGTAGGCTGCAGGCAAGATCTAAGTATGGAGCAAAAAGACCGAAAAAATAATCCGCTATGAGGAAGACAAAACCTAAGAAGAGGTATGTATTACCTGATCCTAAATTTAAAGATACACAGGTAACCCGCTTTGTAAACTATCTGATGGTAGATGGTAAGAAGAGTGTGGCATATACTATTTTCTACGATGCAATAAAAATTGTAGAAGAGCGAACTAATGAGAACGGATTAGAGGTTTGGAAGAAAGCACTAAGTAATATTACGCCATCTGTAGAAGTAAAGAGTAGAAGGGTTGGTGGTGCTACTTTTCAGGTTCCTCTGGAAGTACGTCCTTCAAGGAAAGTCTCTTTGGGTATCAAATGGATGATTCGCTACGCAAGATTACGTGGTGAAAAAACTATGGCTCAAAGATTGGCTGGTGAGATTGTGGCAGCATCCAAAGGTGAAGGTGCAGCTGTGAAGAAAAAAGATGATACTCACAGAATGGCAGAAGCAAATAAAGCGTTCTCACACTTTAAGTTTTAAGAAATGGCAAAGAGAGACTTACGATTTTTACGTAATATAGGCATCATGGCGCACATTGATGCCGGAAAAACGACAACTACTGAGCGTATCTTGTTTTACACCGGATTGACTCACAAGATTGGTGAGGTGCATGAAGGTGCAGCTACGATGGACTGGATGGAGCAGGAGCAGGAGCGAGGTATTACTATTACCTCAGCTGCAACTACTACTTTCTGGAAATATCCTACCGAGCAAGGCCAGCCAGTAGATGAAACCAAAGATTATAGAGTAAATATAATAGATACTCCCGGTCACGTTGACTTTACCGTAGAGGTAGAGCGTTCATTGCGTGTATTGGACGGAGCTATAGCATTATTCTGTGCTGTATCTGGAGTTGAACCACAGTCGGAAACGGTTTGGAGACAGGCAGATAAGTACAGAGTGCCTAGGATCTGTTTTGTAAACAAAATGGACCGTGCAGGTGCTGACTTCTTCAATGTAGTCAAAGAAATTCAAGATAAGCTTAAGGCAAAGCCAGTGCCTTTGCAGATTCCTATTGGAGCTGAAGATACTTTTAAAGGTGTAATTGACCTGATAGTAAATAAAGCAATCATCTGGGATGAAGAAAATTTTGGTATGACATACAAATATATGGACATACCAGAAGACTTACAGGAAACTGCGAACGAATGGCGTCAGAATTTAATTGAGGCGGTTGCTGAATATGATGACACTCTGCTGGAAAAATTCTTTGATGACCCTGATTCTATTTCGGTAGATGAGATCATGGAAGCTGTACGTAAAGCTGTGATTGATATGTCATTCTCTCCAGTGTTGTGTGGTTCAGCATTCAAAAATAAAGGAGTTCAGGCACTGCTAGACGCAGTTTGTGAATATTTGCCTTCTCCATTGGATATGCCTCCGGTAATTGGACATGATCCTGATGATGAAGAGAAAAAAATAACTCGTAAGCCTGATCCGGATGAGCCTTTCTCAGCATTGGCTTTCAAGATTGCGACTGATCCTTATGTGGGTCGTTTAGCTTTCTTCCGTGTATACTCAGGTAAGCTTGACGCTGGTTCTTATATCCATAATATGAGAACTGATAAGAAAGAGCGTATATCACGACTTCTACAAATGCATGCGAATAAGCAGAATCAGATTCAGGCAGTAGAAGCTGGAGACATAGCTGCTGGTGTTGGATTTAAGGACATCAAAACAGGAGATACTCTTACTGACGAAAAGCATAAAATTGTTCTTGAGTCTATGTCTTTCCCTGAGCCGGTAATTGGCTATGCTATAGAGCCAAGGTCTCAGGAAGATGTGGATAAGCTGGGAATGGCAGTGGCAAAACTGGTAGAAGAAGATCCTACACTACAGGTAAATACTGATCATGAAACTGGTCAGACTATCCTGAGAGGAATGGGAGAGCTTCACCTTGATATCATCATTGACCGTCTAAAGAGAGAGTTTAAAGTTGAAATTAATCAGGGAGCTCCTCAGGTAGCTTATAAAGAGGCCATTACTGCTACTGTAGACCACAAAGAAGTATATAAGAAGCAGTCTGGTGGTAAAGGTAAGTTTGCTGATATCGTATTTGAAATCGGACCTAGAGAGGATGAGAAGCCTGGGCTTGAATTTGAAAATGCAATTGTAGGAGGTAAAATTCCTAAAGAATTTATTCCTGCAGTTCAGAAAGGATTTGAATCTGCTATGGCAAATGGTCCTTTGGCTGGCTATCCAATTGAGTCAATGAGAGTGAAACTGTACGATGGATCATTTCACGATGTAGACTCAGATTCATTGTCCTTTGAGATGGCTGCAAGGTTAGGATATAAAGTGGCTGCTAAAAAAGCTAAGCCAACCTTATTGGAACCTATAATGGCAGTAGAAGTAGTATGTCCAGAAGAGTATACCGGACCTGTGACTGGTGACCTTAACAAAAGAAGAGGTCTCATGAAAGGTATGGATTCTAAAGGAGGAGGTCAGATCTTAAAAGCAGATGTGCCTTTATCTGAACTTTTTGGATACATTACTGATTTAAGAACTATCTCATCAGGAAGAGCAGTAGCAAGTCTTACTTTCTCTCACTATGATCCTGTGCCTACTAATATAGCAGAAACAATCATAGCGAAAGCAAACGGTGAAGCAGTAAAAAGTTAGAAACTATTCTGAGTATATAAATATCATGAATCAGAAAATTCGCATTAAACTTAAGTCATACGATCATAACTTAGTGGACAAATCCTCTGAGAAGATAGTACGTGCAGTAAAGACAACTGGTGCTGTGGTTAGTGGACCTATTCCATTGCCTACGCGTAAAGAAATTTTTACTGTGCTGCGTTCACCGCACGTTAATAAGAAAGCACGAGAGCAATTTCAGCTGTGTACCTACAAAAGGTTGGTAGATATTTATTCTAGCAGTACCAAGACTGTAGATGCGCTGATGAAACTTGAACTTCCCAGTGGAGTTGATGTAGAGATTAAAGTATAATTGTATATACATATTTATAGAAAGAGCCAATTCTCCAGTAGAATTGGTTCTTTTTTATGTTTATAGTAGATCTACAGTATTAAAAAAATAAAAATAACCCTAAATAAGGCTGTGTAATAATTTGATAAGGAAGAAATAATTATCTAAATTTGCAGTCTTTTACGGAAAAAACGCCTGAAAATAGAAAGTTAATAATTAGAAGATGTCAGGAATAATTGGAAAAAAAATCGGTATGACTAGTGTCTACGGTGCCGATGGACGAAGTGTCGCATGCACGTTGATAGAAGCTGGTCCTTGCGTGATAACGCATGTCAAAAACGAAGATACTGATGGCTATACGGCTGTCCAGTTAGCTTATGGCGAGCGGAAAGAAAAAAACACGCCACGAGCGCTTAAGGGTCACTTTGATAGAGCCAAAACTACTCCAAAAAAGAAAGTAGTTGAATTCAGAGACTTCAGAGTAGAATTTGAAGATGAAGATGGGGTGAAGCTTGGAAAAGAAATTTTAGTGGGAAAGGTTTTCAAGGAAGGGGAATTTCTGGATGCGATTGGCACCTCAAAAGGTAAAGGTTTTCAAGGTGTTGTAAAAAGGCATGGTTTCGGGGGTGTTGGTCAGGCAACTCATGGTCAGCACAATCGCGGTAGAGCTCCTGGATCAATTGGCGCATGTTCTTTCCCTTCAAGAGTATTTAAGGGGATGCGTATGGCAGGAAGAACTGGAGGTAGAAGAGTTAAAATGATCAACCTTAGAGTATTGAAAATTGTGCCTGAAAAGAACCTGATTTTGGTTAGTGGGTCTGTGCCCGGTGCAAAAAACTCTTACATCGTACTTGAGAAGTAATATCATGAAAGTTAACATTAAAAATATCAAGGGAGAAGATACAGGCAAGTCTGTTGAGTTGTTAGACGATATCTATGCTATAGAGCCTAATGATCATGCCCTGTATCTTGATGTAAAGCAATATCTGGCTAATCAGCGCCAGGGTACCCATAAATCGAAGGAGAGAGCTGAAATTGCGGGTTCTACCAAGAAAATAAAAAGACAAAAGGGTACAGGTACTGCGCGTGCTGGAAGTATAAAGTCTCCGGTTTTTAGAGGAGGAGGTAGAGTATTTGGTCCACGCCCTCGTGACTACGGTTTTAAATTGAACAAGAAATTAAAAAAGCTTGCTCGTAAGTCTGCTCTGACCTATAAAGCTAAAGGCGATAAGGTTATCATTCTTGAAAGCTTTGACTTAGATACCCCCAAAACTAAGTCATTTATTAACATTTTGACTGCACTTGCGGTACAGCAAGAAAAGTCATTATTAGTAGTAGACAGTGTAAATAAGAATTTGCACCTGTCGGCCCGTAATATTCCTAATACTAAAGTGGTGACAGTTGATAAGTTGAACACTTATGAGATTATGAATGCCGGCCACTTAATTATTAGTGAGGGCGCTGTAGAAAAGATTGAATCCATGTTTAATCCAAAAGTTACCGCATAAATTATGGAAATTTTAAAGAAGCCTTTGGTAACAGAAAAAATTTCGGAACTGAACGAAAGTGGCAAATATGGGTTCATTGTAGACCGGCGTGCCAACAAAGTTCAAATCCGCGAAGCCGTAGAGAAAATGTATGGTGTAACAGTAGAGAAAGTACGCACCATGAATTATTTAGGCAAGGAAAAAAGCCGCTATACTAAGACCAGAGTAATTAGTGGTAGAAAACCCTCTTTTAAAAAGGCTATTGTTCAGGTAGCTGAAGGGGAAATTATAGATTTTTATAGTGGAATATAATTAAGAATATTAGAGTGCTATGGCAATAAAGAAATTAAGGCCGACAACTCCAGGACAGAGACATAGATTATCTCCCAGTTTTGCTGATGTGAGTAAAAAGGAACCAGAAAAGTCTCTGCTTGTTACTTTAAAGAAATCAGGAGGAAGAAATAACAATGGGCGTATGACTATGCGTTACATTGGAGGAGGACACAAGCGTAAGATTAGAGTAGTTGATTTCAAGAGAAATAAAACTGGTGTACCTGCTACTGTTAAAGCGATTGAATATGATCCTAACCGTTCTGCTCGCCTCGCATTGCTATATTATGCTGATGGAACCAAAACATACATCATAGCTCCCGTAGGGATTGAAGTAGGACAGCAGGTAATTTCAGGCAAGGATGTAGCACCTGAAGTAGGGAATGCGCTTCCCCTGTCTTCAATACCTTTAGGTACTATTGTACATAATATTGAGATTACTCCGGGTAAAGGAGGGCAGCTTGCCAGAAGTGCAGGCTCATACGCTCAGTTATTAGCTAGGGAAGGAAAATATGCAACCCTTAAGCTTCCTTCTGGTGAAATGCGTATGGTTTTGAGTATGTGCTTAGCTACAGTTGGTTCTGTATCTAACGTAGACCATATGAATGAAACGTTAGGTAAAGCGGGAAGAAAAAGGTGGAAAGGTAGAAGACCAAGAGTGAGAGGTGTAGTGATGAACCCTGTAGATCACCCTATGGGTGGTGGTGAAGGTAGAGCCTCTGGAGGTCACCCTCGCTCTAGGAATGGCATTAAGGCAAAAGGACAAAAAACCAGAACGCCTAAAAAGTATTCTAATCGTTTAATCATCAGTAGAAAGAAAAAATAATGGCACGTTCTCTAAAAAAAGGACCGTATATAGATTTCCGTTTGGAGAAAAAGGTTGATGCAATGAATCAATCTAATAAAAAGTCTGTGATCAAAACGTGGTCAAGACGTTCCATGGTTTCTCCGGATTTTGTTGGGCATACCTTTGCTGTACATAACGGAAATAAGTTTATTCCTGTGTATGTAACTGAAAATATGGTGGGGCATAAACTTGGAGAGTTCGCTCCAACCAGAAATTTCCGAGGTCACATCTCAAAGAAAGATAAAGGAAAAAGATAATCATGGAAGCAATAGCCAAATTAAATAATGTGCCTACGCCACCTCGTAAAATGAGACTAGTGGCTGACATGATTCGCGGACGAAAGGTTAGCGAAGCATTAAATATATTAAAATTTGAAGCCAAACAAGGCGCTCCTAAGATGGAGAAGTTGTTGTTATCTGCAGTCGCAAACTGGCAGGAGAGAAACGAAGATGCAAGACTGGAGGATGCTGACCTTTATGTTAAAGAGGTAAAGGTTGATGGTGGAAGAATTCTTAAGCGATTGAGGCCTGCTCCTCAGGGACGTGCACACCGCATTCGGAAACGCTCTAACCACATCACTTTGATAGTGGATAGCCGTAATGAAGTAGCGGAAACTACAGAAGACAACCAAGAATAAAAGCAATAGAACTAATAAAGTAGCTTAAATGGGACAGAAAATTAACCCTATAGGTTTTAGACTAGGAATTGTAAAAGGATGGGATTCTAACTGGTATGGTGGTAAGGATTTCTCCAACAAACTAGTTGAAGACCATGAAATAAGAAAATATATAGATGCTCGTCTGCCTAGAGGTGGAATTTCTAAAGTTGTGATTGAGCGTACGATCAAACGTATCACGCTTACTATTCATACAGCACGTCCGGGAGTAGTTATTGGTAAAGGTGGATCTGAAGTAGATCGCCTGAAAGAAGAGTTGAAAAAGCTTACCGGAAAAGATGTACAGATCAACATCTACGAAATTAAGCGCCCTGAATTAGATGCTAAACTCATTAGTGCTTCTATTGCTCAGCAGTTAGCCGCTCGTATCTCATATCGTCGTGCCATGAAGCAAGCATTAGCTTCTGCACTACGTGTAGGTGCACAAGGAATTAAGATTAAGGTTTCCGGTAGGCTGGGTGGTGCCGAGATGGCACGAACTGAACAATACAAAGAAGGAAGAATTCCTCTTCACACGCTTAGAGCTGATATTGATTATGCTCTTACAGAGGCTCAGACTGTTTATGGTAAAATAGGTGTGAAAGTATGGGTATTCAAAGGTGAGGTGTACGGTAAAAGAGATCTTTCTCCTAACGTTGGTGGTCCTCAGCAGAGCGGCGGCAATAGCGGCGGAGGCGGAGGCCGTGGAGAAAGAAGAAGTAGAAGAAGGAAAAAGTAAGACTGCCATCAATCACTGAAAATTAACATTCTGAAACATGTTACAGCCGAAAAGAACCAAATATAGAAAAAAGCAAAAAGGAAGAGTTAAAGGTATAGCTCAAAGAGGACATACTATTGCTTTTGGAAACTTTGCGCTTAAGACACTTGAGCCAGGGTGGATTAACAGTCGTCAGATTGAGGCGGCTCGTATTGCCATGACTCGTTTTATGAAAAGAGAAGGGCAAGTATGGATCCGAATTTTTCCTGATAAACCAGTAACCAAGAAACCTGCAGAGGTTCGTATGGGTAAAGGAAAAGGAGCTCCTGAATATTGGGTGGCAGTAGTTAAGCCAGGGCGTATTCTTTTTGAAGTTACAGGTGTAAGTACCGCAGTAGCTCAAGAGGCTTTGAGACTGGCTGCTCAGAAACTACCCGTGAAGACAAAATTTAGTGTACGTAGAGATTACGCCGGACAATAGTTATGAAAAATTCAGAAATAAAATCTCTTAACAAAGAGGATCTTCTAGAAAAATTAGAAGCAGAGAGAGAAACTCTCCTGAAGCTGAAATTTGCGCATGGCATTTCTCCTATTGAAAATCCCATGAAAATCAGAGCATCCCGCAAGCTCATTGCCCGTTTAAAAACTGAACTAAAAGCTAAAGAATTAGCTAAATAAGTGCTTTATGAGTACCGAAAGAAATTTAAGAAAAGAAAGAATCGGTTTGGTTGTCAGCAATAAGATGGACAAGTCTGTTACTGTTGCTGTGCAAAGAAAACTGAAGCACCCTATCTATGGTAAGTTCATAGGTAAGACAACCAAATTCATGGCTCATGATGAAAAAAATGAGTGCAGTATTGGTGATACAGTTAGAATAATGGAAACGAGGCCGCTTAGTAAAATGAAGCGGTGGCGTTTATTAGAAATTATAGAAAGAGCTAAATAAGCAATGATACAGCAAGAATCCAGACTGAATGTAGCGGATAACAGCGGTGCAAAGGAAGTGCTTTGCATTCGCGTTTTAGGTGGAACAGGCAAGCGATATGCCTCCGTCGGTGACAAAATTATTGTTACCGTAAAATCCGCACTTTCTTCCAGTAACCTGAAGAAAGGAACTGTTTCAAGAGCGGTTATCGTAAGAGCTAAGAAAGAGATTCGTAGGAAGGATGGCTCTTATATTCGTTTTGAGGAAAATGCAGCAGTGTTGCTTAACGCAAACGATGAGCCTCGTGGGACGCGTATTTTCGGACCAGTTGCACGTGAGCTGCGTGAAAAGCAGTTTATGAAGATTGTTTCACTCGCACCAGAAGTACTATAAGATTATGAAAAAGCTACATATCAAGAAGGAGGATACAGTTAAAATAATTGCTGGTAACCAAAAAGGTCGTACGGCTAAAGTGTTGGAAGTCCTACCTGAAAAAAATAAAGCTATTGTAGAAGGAATAAATATGGTGACAAAACATGTTAAGCCTTCTGCACAGAATCCTGAAGGAGGAAGAAGTGAACAAGAAGCTCCGATTCATGTAAGTAAACTTATGGTAGTTGATCCCTCTACTGGTGAACCAACTCGTGTAGGAAGAAAGCAAAATGATAAGGGCAAACTTCAAAGGTATTCTAAGAAAACCGGTGAATTTATTTAAAAATGGCAACTACTACAGACACATATAAACCAAGGCTTAAGGCAAAATATCAAGAGGAGATTGTTGCTGCTTTGAATGAAAAGTTTGGATACAAATCCATTATGCAAGTACCTCGTATTGAGAAAGTTTGTATCAATAAAGGTATAGGAGCCGCAGTGGCAGATAAAAAGCTTGTAGATGTAGGAGTAGAAGAACTATCTACCATCTCTGGACAAAAAGCAGTTCCTACATATGCGAAGAAATCAGTATCAAACTTTAAGCTTCGTGAAGGAATGCCAATTGGTGCTAAAGTTACCTTGAGAGGGAACAAAATGTATGAATTCCTGGATCGCCTGTTAAATGTGGCTCTTCCTAGGGTAAGAGATTTTAGAGGAGTAAATGATAAAGGGTTTGATGGAAGAGGAAATTACACTTTAGGAGTAAAAGAACAGATCATTTTCCCAGAGATCAGTATTGATAAAGTGAATCGTATTTCAGGAATGGATATTACGTTTGTTACTAACGCTAATACCGACGAAGAATGTTATGAATTACTTAAGGCTATGGGAATGCCTTTTGCCAACAGCTCAACTAATAGATAAATACTATGGCTAGAAAATCAGTAATAGCAAGAGAAAGAAAAAGAAAAAGATTAGTGGAGAAATATGCTCAGAAAAGAGCGGAATTAAAAGCTAATGGCGATTACGAAGCATTAGATAAATTACCCAAAAATGCTTCACCTGTGCGTTTACATAATCGTTGTAAACTTACAGGCAGACCCAAAGGGTATATGAGGAAGTTTGGTATTTCCAGGGTTACTTTTAGAGAAATGGCCTCAAATGGAAAAATACCGGGCGTGACTAAAGCAAGCTGGTAAAAGTTTTAGTTTATTAAAAAAAGTTTTACCTTTGCACTTCGTTTTTTAGAGAGCATGTAATATTTATCTATAATGATAACCGATCCCATATCAGATTATTTGACAAGAGTCAGAAATGCCATCAAGGCAAGACATAGAATTGTGGAAATACCAGCTTCCAACATCAAAAAGGAAATCACAAAGGTTCTCCACGAAAAGGGATATATTCAGAACTATAAGTTCGAGGAAGGTGTCAATCACCAAGGAGTAATTAAGATTGCTCTTAAATACAATCCTAAGAATAAGAACTCTGCTATAGTGCATTTGGAAAGAATTAGTAAACCAGGTTTAAGAAAGTATACCAGTGCTGATAATCTACCGCGTGTACTAAACGGCCTTGGTTTAGCAATACTTTCAACTTCCCGTGGAGTGATTACCGATAAAGAGGCGAGAGAGCTGAATATAGGAGGGGAGATTCTTTGTTACGTCTATTAAATTATAGAATATGTCACGTATAGGAAAATTAGCCATAGATATACCTCAGGGCGTCACAGTCACTAATGATAAAAATGTGATCACCGTTAAAGGTTCAAAAGGTGAGCTTACCCAAGTTGTGGATAAAGATATAGAAGTAAAGATTGAAGATAATCAAATTAGATTACACCGACCTACTGAGCAAAAAAGGCATAAGGCTTTACATGGTTTATACAGAGCTCTGATCTATAATATGATAGAAGGTGTATCTAAAGGCTATCAGAAGCAGTTGGAGTTAGTGGGAGTTGGATATAGAGCTAGTGTACAGCAAAATGTACTTGAATTAAACCTGGGTTATTCTCATAATATTTTTATGGGATTACCTGAGGCAATTAATGCTTCTGCTGAAACGGCTAAGGGTAAAAACCCTACCATAACTCTTGAGAGTTATGATAAGCAGTTGATCGGGCAGGTTGCTGCCAAAATTAAATCTTTAAGACCTGTAGAGCCTTATAAAGGCAAAGGAGTAAGGTTTGTAGGTGAAAGAATCAGACGTAAGGCTGGTAAGACGGCAAGTAAATAATTATACCAATGGCTGTTACTAATAAAAAGCTTCAAAGAAGACTCAAGATAAGAAAAAGTATCCGCAGAAAGCTAAGCGGAACTACAGAACGTCCTCGTTTGTCAGTATATAAAAGTAATAAGGCAATTTATGCCCAAATTATTAATGATGAACTAGGTAATACCTTGGCCTATGCGACTTCGCTTGAAATGAAATCGAATAATGCTAATTTGGATATAGCTAAAGAGGTGGGAAAGAAACTAGCTGAAAAGGCTATTGCTCACGGAATATCTCATGTAGTATTTGACAGAGGAGGCTATATATATCATGGTAAAGTGAAGGCTTTAGCTGAAGGTGCTAGAGAAGGAGGATTAAAATTTTAATTAAATGGCACAAAACGTAAGATCAGTAAAAGCTAGTGAAATTGACCTGAAAGAACGCGTAGTTGCGATCAAGAGGGTGGCAAAGGTTGTAAAGGGTGGTAGAAGGTTTAGTTTCGCTGCTATAGTAGTAGTGGGTAATGGTGATGGAGTAGTAGGTTATGGCTTAGGAAAGGCAAACGAAGTAACTGATGCTATCACTAAAGGAGTTGATGACGCTAAGAAAAACCTTCTAAAGGTACCTATTCTCAAAGGAACTATTCCTCATGAAACATTGGGGAAATTTGGCGGTGGCTTTGTTCTCATTAAACCTGCCTCTCCTGGTACTGGAGTTATTGCTGGCGGTGCTATGCGTGCAGTACTGGAAAGTGCTGGCGTTCACGATGTTTTGGCCAAATCTAAAGGTTCTTCAAATCCGCACAATGTGGTTAAAGCTACTTTTGATGCATTGGCTAATATGCGTGATCCCTATGCGGTTGCGGAACAAAGAGGGGTTACTTTAGAAAAAGTTTTTAACGGTTAATTAATCATGGCAAAAATTAAAATTACTCAGGTTAAAAGCTCAATCAAACGCCCTAAAAAACAGAAGGCTACAATACAAGCACTTGGATTAGGGAAAATAAATAAGACTGTTGAAGTGGAAAATACTCCTCAAATTAGCGGGATGGTATCCAAGGTATCTCATTTGGTTAACGTTACTGAAGCTTAATATAAATGGATTTACATACAATAAAACCAGCTCAAGGTTCTGTAAAGACGAAAAAAAGGTTGGGAAGAGGCGCCGGTTCAGGATTTGGAGGTACAGCTTCCAGAGGACATAAAGGTGCCAAATCAAGATCGGGTTATAAGACTAAAGCAGGTTTTGAAGGCGGACAAATGCCTCTTCAAAGAAGAGTGCCTAAATTTGGTTTCAGAAACCCCAACAGAACCTCTTACAATGCGATTAACATAGGTCAACTCCAAAGTTTATCTGAAAAATCAGGTGAGACTTCTTTTACTTTGGAAAATCTACAGAAACATGGCCTTATCGGAAAGAACGATAAAGTTAAAGTATTAGGAAATGGTGAACTATCAGCCAAGATAGAGGTTGAGGCACATGCTTTTTCTGCATCAGCAGAGAAAGCAATAGAAGCAGCAGGAGGATCAGCAAAAAAAATATAGAGCCATGAAGGAATTTATTACCACCATAAGGAATATCTTTTCAATTGAAGAGCTCAGAACTAGGATACTTAATACCCTAGGTTTTCTAATCATTTTTAGATTAGGATCCTTTGTTGTGTTGCCTGGAGTAGATCCTTCTCGCCTTGAGGGTGATGCTGGTGGTATATTTGGCTTATTAGATACATTTTTAGGAGGAGCTTTTAGCAATGCTTCTATTTTCGGCTTGGGAATCATGCCGTACATTTCTGCTTCTATTGTAATACAATTACTCACAGTTGCAGTACCGTATTTTCAGAGATTGCAGAAAGAGGGAGATTCGGGAAGAAAGAAAATTACTCAGATCACACGGGTATTGACAATTTTTATCACTTTCGGTCAAGGCATAGGGTATTTATCATATGCTGTCCCTGCTGAAGCAATATTGATTGATAGATTTTTCTTTACAGTTTCTGCTCTTATTATTCTTACTTCAGGCACAATTTTTTGTATGTGGCTGGGAGAAAAAATTACAGACAAAGGAATTGGAAATGGTATCTCCATGCTTATCATGATTGGTATCATTTCTCGCTTCCCTGGGGCGATTGTAGCTGAATTTCTTTCAAAAGGTATGAATGGAGCTCTTCTCTTTGTAATTGAGATTGTAGCCTTGTTCTTCGTGGTGATGGCATCTGTAATGCTAACACAAGCTGTGAGGAGAATTCCTGTACAGTATGCCAAGCAGGTAGTTGGAAATAAAGTGTACGGAGGACAACGTCAATATATTCCTCTTAAAGTTAATGCATCAGGAGTAATGCCCATCATCTTTGCACAGTCATTGATGTTTCTACCAGGGTTAATTGCTAGTATCTGGGCAGATAGTAATGATTTGGCGGCAACAATTGGTAATACCTTTGCTGATTTTACCTCTTGGCAATATAATTTAGTCTTTGGAATTTTAATTATTCTATTTACGTTCTTTTACACTGCAATTACTATTAACTCCAAGCAAATTGCAGATGATATGAAACGTAATGGAGGTTTTGTGCCTGGAGTAAAGCCTGGTCAGCCTACTGCTGAATTTATTGATTCAGTGCTTTCCAGAATTACATTACCTGGATCATTGTTCTTAGCAATTATTGCTATTATGCCAGCAATAGCTAGCGTAGCAGGTATAACTACCGAGTTTGCTTACTTTTACGGTGGGACATCATTACTCATTATGGTAGGTGTAATTTTAGACACCTTACAGCAAATAGAAAGCTATCTACTAATGCGTCATTATGAAGGTATGATGAAATCTGGTAGAATTAAAGGTAGATCTGAAAATGCTGCAGTTGCATAAATTAGATATTTTTTAAACCTATAAGAATCAGAATTAATATATGGCTAAACAAGCATCAATTGAACAGGATGGAACTATTACAGAAGCATTGTCTAATGCAATGTTTAGAGTTGAGCTTGAAAATGGCCACCAGGTGATTGCGCATATATCTGGGAAGATGAGAATGAACTATATCAAAATATTGCCTGGTGACAGAGTAAAGCTTGAAATGTCACCTTATGATTTAACTAAAGGAAGAATAGTATACAGATATAAGTAACTATGAAAGTAAAAGCATCTATTAAAAAGCGCAGTTCCGACTGCAAAATTGTCAGAAGGAAGGGCAAGTTGTACGTTATTAATAAGAAGAACCCTAGATTTAAGCAAAGACAAGGTTAATTATGGCTAGAATTGCAGGCGTAGATATCCCCGATAATAAAAGAGGAGAAATAGGTCTTACCTATATCTTCGGCATTGGCAAAAGTTCTGCTCAGAATATTCTTACCCAGGCAGGTATTGACTGGAATAAGAAAGTAGGTGAGTGGGATGATGAAGAGTCCAATGCCATTCGTAGCATTATTGCTAATGAATTCAAAGTGGAAGGTGTACTTAAATCTGAGGTACAAATGAGCATTAAGCGACTGATGGATATTGGTTGTTACCGAGGCTTGAGACATCGTAAAGGTCTTCCTGTTAGAGGACAGAAGACAAAAAACAACGCACGTACGCGTAAGGGTAAGCGTAAGACAGTTGCAAATAAAAAGAAAGCTACTAAGTAGAGTTAATAAATAGTTATGGCTCAGAAAAGAAAAGATAAAGCAAAAAAGAGAGTGGTTGCAGTTGAATCTGTTGGCCAAGCTCATATTAAAGCTTCATTCAATAATATAATTATCTCTATTACCAATATGTCTGGACAAGTAGTGTCATGGGCATCAGCTGGTAAGATGGGTTTTAAGGGTTCAAAGAAAAATACACCTTATGCAGCTCAAACTGCTGCTGCTAACTGTGCTCAAACTGCTTATGACCTGGGGATGCGTAAGGTTGAAGTGTTTATTAAAGGCCCTGGTGCGGGACGTGAGTCTGCAATCAGAACCCTTCAAAATACAGGCTTGGAAGTTACAATGATCAAAGATGTAACTCCACTACCACACAACGGTTGCCGTCCACCTAAAAGAAGAAGAGTATAAAATACGATACACGATTATGGCAAGATACAGAGGCCCTAAGTCTAAAGTAGCAAGAAAATTTAACGATCCTATATTCGGTCCTAGCAAGGCACTGCAAAAAAAGGGTTACCCTCCAGGCCAGCATGGTCGTGGAAGGCGTCGCAAGCAATCTGAATATGCGATTCAGCTTATGGCTAAGCAGAAGGCTAAATATACCTATGGCGTATTGGAACGTCAGTTTGCTAACCTTTTTGAGAAAGCGAACAGTAGTCAGGGTATTACTGGTGAAATTCTGTTGCAATTGCTAGAGTCAAGACTAGATAATGTTGTCTTTAGACTAGGAATAGCTCCTACCAGAAGAGGTGCAAGACAGCTTGTAGGTCATAAACATATCACTGTAAACGGAGAAGTTGTTAATGTTCCTTCATTTCAGGTTAAACCCGGTGATTTAGTAGGGGTTAGAGAGAAGTCAAAATCTCTTGAAGCAATTACTAACAGTTTAGCCTCCCATAATGCCAGTCGTTTTAGCTGGTTGGAATGGGATAAATCTCAAATGGCAGGTAGATTTAACAATGTTCCCCAAAGAGATGAAATTCCAGAGAACTTACAGGAACAACTGATTGTTGAACTTTACTCTAAGTAAGTTTTAACTTTCATTCATCTCAATTTTTAAACGAAGTATACCTAACAAATATGTCAATACTAGCATTTCAAATGCCCGAAAAAGTGGTAATGGAAAAAGCAGACAATTTTCATGGTCTGTTCACTTTCAAGCCACTAGAGAGAGGTTATGGAGTTACTGTTGGTAATGCACTGAGAAGAATTTTATTATCCTCACTAGAAGGTTATGCAATTACGGGGGTTAAAATACCTGGAGTGATGCATGAGTTTTCTACTGTAGAAGGAATAGTAGAGGATGTGTCAGAAATCATCTTAAGCCTTAAAAAGGTTCGTTTCAAGAAAGTTACTGATGACTTTGTAGATAGTAAAATTGTAATTCCTATAAAAAATCAGTCTAGCTTTACAGGAGCAGACATACAAAAGTATGTAACTTCTTTTGAAGTACTTAATCCAGATCATGTGATATGTCACATGGACGAATCTCTAGATACCGAAATTGAACTTTATGTAGAGAAAGGTAGAGGTTACGTTCCATCAGAAGAGAATAAACAGAACGATCAGAATTATGGCGTAATCGCATTGGATTCTATCTTTACTCCGATCAAAAACGTTAAGTTCAGTGTTGAAAACACCAGGGTAGAACAGCGTACTGACTATGAGCAGTTGATCCTGGATATTGAAACTGATGGCTCTATTCACCCAGAAGATGCTTTAAAAGGTGCAGCGAATATACTCATTAAGCATTTTATGCTGTTCTCAGATCAAAATATGATCTTAGAAACTCCTCAACAAGGGGAACCTGATACAGTGGATGAAGAGATGCTTCATATGAGAAAGCTCTTGAAAACTCCTCTTAATGATTTAGATCTTTCAGTTAGGGCCTATAATTGTCTTAAAGCAGCTGATGTGAAGACTCTTGGAGACTTGGCTCAGCTTGAAATTTCAGACATGATGAAGTTCCGTAACTTTGGTAAGAAATCATTGGCCGAATTGGAGCAGTTAATTGCAGACAAGAACTTGTCATTTGGAATGGACGTGAGCAAATATAAACTAGAAGAAGATTAACGTAGTAGAAGCAGTAAGCTGAAAATAGTAAGGAAGTAATGAGACACGCAAAAAAATTCAATCATTTAGGACGTACTGCTCCACATCGTAAAGCGATGCTGGCTAACATGGCTACGTCTCTGATTCTTCATAAACGAATCACCACTACTGTAGCAAAAGCAAAAGCACTTAGAAAGTATGTAGAGCCTTTGATCACTAAATCAAAGTCAGATACTACGCATTCTAGAAGAATCGTGTTCTCTTATCTGCAAGATAAAACTTCTTCTCAAGTGCTTTTTAATGAAGTAGCTGAGAAAGTTGCAGAAAGACCTGGTGGTTATACTCGTATCATCAAGTTAGGAAATCGCCTGGGTGACAACGCAGAAATGTGTATGATTGAACTGGTAGATTTTAATGAAACCTATCAGCAAGAAGACACCACCAAGAAAACACGTACCAGAAGAAGTCGCAGGTCCGGTAAGAAGAGTTCTTCAAAAAGCGAAAATGAAGCTAAAACTTCTACAACTGAAGAGGCTACAGTAGAGGAGGAGAAGAAAGAAGCTAAAGCTACTGCTGAGGAAACTACCGAGGCTGAAGTAAAAGAAGAAGAGTCAGCAGCGACTGAAGAGGAGGTGAAAGATCAAACAAGTAATCAATCAGAAGAAGCAGAAGATTCAAGTGATTCTGAGGAAAAAAAGAACCAATAACATTTCATTATCCTTTATAAAGGGATTAGGCTGTTGACAAACACAGTTTAATCCCTTTTTTTTTATCATATTATTATTAAAATTTGCGCAAAAATACCTTATGAAGATCGTTAAAAAAGCACCTGCCGTTCTACTTTTGGAAGATGGAACCTGTTTTCATGGAAATGCAATTGGAAAAATTGGGACTAAAGGTGGTGAAATCTGCTTTAACACTGGTATGTCCGGTTACCAAGAGATCTACACCGATCCTTCTTATTATGGTCAGATCATTGTAAACACCACCTCGCATATCGGAAATTACGGCGTACTGGATACAGAACAAGAATCTAGTACTCCCAAAATTAGTGCACTGGTTGTAAATGATTTTTCTTCAGTATACAGCCGGGAGAAAGCAGACCATGATTTGCAGTATTTTTTGGAAAATGCTGGAATTGTAGGTATCACAAATATAGATACACGTAAGCTAGTAAAACACATTAGGTCTAAAGGAGCAATGAATGCGGTAGTGTCTTCAGAAGTTACTGATCTCAATGAACTCAAGAAAATATTGGATGAAGTGCCCTCTATGGCAGGGTTGGAATTGTCGTCTAAGGTTTGCAGTAAAGAGCAGTATTATTATGGACATGAAAGTGCTCCTAAAAAGGTAGCAGTACTTGATTTAGGAATTAAAACTAGCATTCTAAAAAACCTGACGGAACGGGGATGTTATTGTAAAATATTTCCAGCCAAAACGAGCTATGAGGATCTAAAGGCCTGGGGAGCGGATGGATATTTTATTTCCAACGGACCAGGAGACCCAGGGGCGATGGAATATGCGGTAGAAACTGTGAAAAAAATATTGGAGGAAGATCGCCCTTTATTCGGAATTTGCCTTGGGCATCAGATATTAGCAAGAGCAAATAATATTTCTACTTATAAGATGCATCATGGCCACCGAGGGTTGAATCATCCGGTAAAAAACCTGGAGACAGGCAAAAGCGAGATTACTTCTCAGAATCATGGTTTCTCAGTCAACCTTGAGGAAGCTGAAAAGATGAAAAATCTCAAAGTTACCCATATCAACCTGAATGATAATACAGTGGCAGGTATCAAAATGCTGGACAAAAAGGCCTTTTCAGTACAATATCACCCAGAGTCATCGCCTGGTCCTCATGACTCCCGATATCTTTTTGATCAATTCGTAGAGTTGATGAGCACATAGTCCATAACATTCTTTAAATTTGCCCCATAATCTAAAAGTGTACTTAATTTTTATCTTATGAGTATTATCAAGAAAATTCATGCCCGTCAAATCCTAGACTCCAGAGGTAACCCTACAGTTGAGGTAGATGTAGTCACCGAGAATAATGTACTGGGAAGAGCCGCTGTTCCTTCAGGGGCATCTACGGGCCAACATGAGGCAGTAGAGCTGAGGGATAATGATAAAGGAATTTTTATGGGTAAAGGAGTGACTAAAGCCGTAGAAAATGTAAATAATTCTATTGCACAAAAGTTACTAGGCGTTTCAATATTTGAGCAAACTCTGATTGATCATACTATGCTTGATTTGGATGGCACACCAAACAAATCTAAGCTTGGAGCTAATGCTATCCTGGGAGTATCCTTAGCGGTAGCCAAAGCTGCTGCGCTTGAGCTAGGTCAACCTTTATATAAGTACATCGGAGGAGTGAATGCAAATACTCTCCCTGTACCCATGATGAATATTCTGAACGGTGGTAGTCATGCGGATAACGCTATAGATTTTCAGGAATTTATGATTATGCCAGTTAAGGCAGCAAGCTTCTCTGAAGCACTTCGTATGGGAACAGAAGTTTTTCATCACTTAAAAAGTGTATTGAAAAGCAAGAATCTTTCTACTAATGTAGGGGATGAAGGTGGCTTCGCACCTAACATTTCTTCTAATAAAGAAGCAATTGAAGTGGTATTACAGGCCATTGAAAAGGCTGGCTATAAGCCTGGTGAGGAAATCTTCATTGCTCTGGATGCTGCTTCTACAGAATTTTACGATAGTGAGAAAGGTTTATACAAGTTTGCTTCATCAGGAGAAGAGCTAAATTCTTCCGATATGGCAAACTACTGGAAAGAGTGGGTGGATCAGTACCCTATCATCTCTATTGAAGATGGTATGAGTGAAGATGACTGGGCGGGCTGGAAAACTCACACCGATCTGCTGAAAGATAAATGCCAATTGGTAGGGGACGACCTTTTTGTGACCAATGTGAATCGCCTTCAGGACGGTATTGATCAGGGAGTAGGTAATGCTATCTTGATCAAGGTTAACCAAATTGGTTCTCTAACTGAGACTATTGAGGCTGTAAACCTTGCTAAAAGAAATGGCTATAAAAGTGTGATCTCTCACCGCTCAGGAGAGACTGAAGATAATTTCATTGCTGATCTAGCAGTAGCTTTGAATGCTGGCCAGATCAAAACAGGTTCAGCTTCCCGTTCGGACAGAATGGCTAAATACAATCAGTTGCTTAGAATTCAGGAACAATTAGGGCAAGTAGCTTACTTTCCAGCAAAATTATTGTAGCAGATTATCTGAATTAGTATAAAATTGATTAGTTTAATGCAATCCAATTATGGGTTGCATTTACTTTTTTAAGTGAATGCAATCAATTTAATTTGCTTTACGTTTACTTATCAAATGGACATGCATGCGTTTCCTCAATAAAATACCAAAATTCATTAAGAGTTTTTACTTCCTGTTCACTCTTGGTTTTGTAATTTGGATGCTTTTTCTGGATACCAATGATATTGGTTCACAGATTATGCTGACGAGGAAACTTAATGCTTTAGAAAAAGAGAAAGAGTTTTATCAGAAAAAGATTGATCAGGTAGAAAAAGACCGTAAAGAATTATTGAGTAATGATGAATTGCTTGAAAAATTTGCCCGTGAAAAGTACCTGATGAAAAAGCCTGATGAAGATGTATATGTCATTATTAAGCAGTAAACATTATCTTTTTATGAAGCGATTGGTCATTGCTGTTGTTTTTATCTTAAGTAGTGT
The DNA here is from genome assembly GCF_038039535.1 of Catalinimonas locisalis. Taxonomy (NCBI): domain Bacteria; kingdom Pseudomonadati; phylum Bacteroidota; class Cytophagia; order Cytophagales; family Catalimonadaceae; genus Catalinimonas; species Catalinimonas locisalis. The sequence continues at coordinate 91,861 of NZ_JBBPHP010000013.1, forward strand.
AGTTGCATTTGCACAAGAAGAGAGTACCAGAGAAGAGAGAAGCAGCGGTGATTTTTGGGAAAGAATTACAGTAGGGGGCAATTTTGGTCTACAATTCGGTTCCGTTACCTTCATTGACCTTTCACCGATGGTTGGGTATCGCTTTACCGATCGGTTTACTGCAGGGCCAGGCATTACTTATCGCTATCTAAAATACAGAGGCTATGAGGCTAGTAGTATATACGGTGGAAGTTTCTTTGCCAGGCATCTTATTGGGAGCCAGTTTTTTGCACAAGCGCAATACGAAAGCCTTAGTTCCGAATATCTGACCTTCGTAAATCAGGAGCCTTACTTCAAACGTGAGTGGGTATCAGGCTTATTTATCGGTGGAGGTTTGTATCAACCCTTAGGAAGAAGAGGCGCTATTCTATTATCAGCAATGTATAACTTGATGTACGACAACGTAAAATCTCCTTATAATAGTCCCTGGGTGCTAAATGTTGGATTTACTTTATAAAAGGGATTGCAAACTTTTCTGATAATTCCTTTAAATCTTTTACTACAGGATCTAAAAGGGGGATACCTTCCTTTTTTCTTATACTTTCCATTTCTCTTTCGGGATCACCCGGAATCAGTACTTTCTCCTCATTCTCAACAGTTTTCGCTGAACGAAAGCGTTCAATCCACTGATCCATATGTTTTTTGAATTCATCAGCCGGGCGAAAAGCATCTACGCGCATCGCGCCCAGAAAATGCCCAATTCCTTCGCCAACAGGATCTTTAGCCAAAGGTAAAAAACTGACAAATGGAGGGACCCAGGGCCCATAATTAGCACCTGAAAAAACAGCTGAAAAAATATCTACAATAGAGCCTAAGCAATATCCTTTGTGGCTACCACGCTCTCTGTCACTGCCCAGCGGTAGTAATGCGCCTCCGTTGGCAAGTTCATTAGAATTAATGGAAGATTGACCTTTGGCATCCTGCACCCATCCGAGAGGGGCTTCTGCTTTTTTCCGTTGCAGGATCTCCAACTTCCCATTGGCCACAGTAGTTGTTGCAAAATCGGCTACAAATGGAGGTTGCTGATGAGCGGGTATGGCTACTGCAATGGGATTAGTACCCAGTAAACGTTCAGTGGCAAAAGTAGGTGCTACCAAAGGACTAGCATTTGTCATAGCCACACCAATCATATCCTTGTCCAATCCCATCATAGCATGGTAACCTGCGATACCAAAATGGTTAGAATTTTTTACACTTACCCAGCCTGTACCTGCAGAAGATGCTTTTTCCATCGCTACCTTCATGGCAAATGGAGCAACAACTAAGCCCAAGCCTTCATCACCGTCAATAACAGCTGTACTGGGAGTTTCGTGTACGATCTGTATGGCAGGTTTAACATTTATCCTTTTCTTCTCCCATAACCTGACATAGCCTGCAAGCCGTGCTACTCCATGAGAATCAACTCCTCTTAAGTCAGCTTTGAGCAAAACGTCAGTGGCAAGTTCGGCATCATGGGTAGGGCAACCCATTTTTCTAAAAACTTTAAAGGTAAATTGGTATAGGTCAGTGTGGTTGAAATGTTGCATGTAACTGTCGTTACTTTTACTGATTGGCTATAAGTTGGTTGGAAACAGATCGTAGTAAGCCTTCTTTAAGTGCGTATGCGGAGACTCTGATATTTCGTATGTGATATTTGTCTAAAACGAAGTAGATTAACCAGGAAGCAACTACTATCATGTCGGCTCTCAACTCTATCATTCCGGGGATTCTCATCCTCTCTTCATGATTTTTTTCACTTAAGGCACGATGTGTTTTTAAGTAATGATCGTAGTCAAGAGGTAGTTCAGAGGCATCGGGAGCAACCGCAATACTCTCATCAATTACATAAATATCACTTAAGGTATCAAATGTTCCGGATGCGCCTATCAAAGTTCTAGGATGATATTTCTCTATAGCTTCCGTCAGGCTCTGAAGCTCCTTTTCAAAGTATTGTAAAAGCTGTTGAGTATTCTCTTCAGAAATAGGATCAGCAATAGGGAACATCTCCAAAAGCCGTTGAGCGCCTATCTCATAACTCTGCTTCCATAGCACCTGCTCCTGATCACATATAATAAATTCCACACTACCACCCCCTATATCCATAATGAGTGCGTTCTCCTTTTTTAGGCTCATAGCTTCTTTTACACCATAATAGATATAGTCAGCTTCAATATCTCCCGGAATAATATCTATAGTGATTCCTGTCTCATCGTAGACTCTCTTGGCAAGTGCTACTCCGTTTTTGGCATTGCGAAAGGCGCTGGTTGCAGTAGCCACTACATGATCAACTTTATATTGGTCAATCATATCTTTAAAGTGTTGAATTGCCGCAAGAGCCCTCAACTGAGCATCCTCATTGATCATTCCCTGATTAATGCCCCCACGGCCAATCATCACAGCTTTGCGTTCACGATGCAGCAAATGAAACCGCTGACAACTGTCAGTGCTCACAATAAGCAGGTGAAAGGTATTGGTACCTAAATCAATTACGGCAATTTTTTGCTTCTCCATATCTATAAGCTATCTATCAACAGACAGCATGATGTACATACATTTGTTTAATGTAAATGCTCTGCGAAATTAAATGGTTTCTTATATATAACTATATTTAACAGAAATAAATTAATATTTACTATGAAAGAAAGGCAAAAAGATGCACCTGTAACGAAAGCTGAAAAATTACAACACCTTAAAGAAAAGAACGAAAGTGCCTTGCAGGGTGGGGGAGAGAAGCGTATCAAAGCACAACATGATAAAGGTAAGCTTACCGCCAGAGAAAGAGTTAATCTATTGCTAGATGAAGGTTCGTTTGAAGAAACAGGTAAGTTTGTAGAACATCGTAGCACTTCTTTCGGCCTGGAAAATCAAAAATATTTGGGCGACGGTGTTGTTACTGGCTATGGAACTCTGGAAGGGAGGCTGGTATATGTTTATTCTCAGGACTTTACCGTTTTTGGAGGCTCATTATCCGAAGCGCATGCCGAAAAGATTGTAAAAATTATGGATCTGGCCATGAAGAATGGTGCTCCCATTATCGGCCTAAATGACTCGGGAGGTGCCAGAATACAGGAAGGTGTTGTCTCTCTGGGAGGCTATGCTGATATTTTTTACCGCAATACCCTGGCTTCAGGAGTGATTCCCCAGATTTCAGCGGTGATGGGACCCTGTGCCGGAGGTGCAGTGTATTCTCCTGCCATCACAGACTTTATTTTTATGGTGGAGAAAACCTCTTATATGTTTGTTACCGGACCTCATGTGGTAAAAACAGTAACCCAGGAAGATGTAACGGCTGAAGAACTGGGAGGAGCCATTACCCACAGTACCAAAAGCGGGGTGACACATTTTGCCAGCAAAAACGAGTTGCAATGCATCAAAGACATACGCCGTTTGGTAAGTTATCTTCCTCAGAATTGCGAAGAGGATGCTCCTTTCATAGCATATAAACCTCAGGAAGATGAAAGCAGGGCTGTTCTGGATGATATCGTACCCGAAAATCCAAATCAGCCTTATGACATGCGTGAGGTGATAAGCGGTATTGTAGATGATGGCAGTTTTATGGAGGTTCATCAGAATTTTGCTGAAAATATTGTAGTGGGTTTTGCAAGGCTGGGAGGAAGAAGCATAGGGATCGTGGGTAATCAACCTGCTACTTTGGCTGGAGTGCTTGATATTAATGCCAGTGTAAAAGGCGCACGTTTTGTACGTTTCTGCGATAGTTTTAATGTGCCTCTGCTGGTTTTGGAAGATGTACCTGGCTTCCTGCCCGGAACAGACCAGGAGTGGAACGCAATTATTACTAATGGTGCGAAATTGCTCTATGCTTTCAGCGAAGCTACTGTGCCAAGAGTGACAGTCATAACCCGCAAAGCTTATGGAGGTGCTTATGATGTGATGAACTCTAAACACATAGGAGCTGATATGAATTATGCCTGGCCTAGTGCCGAGATCGCGGTAATGGGAGCCAAAGGTGCTGCTGAAATCATTTTCAGGAAAGAAATAGCCGAAGCTGAAGATCCGGAAGCCAAACTGCAGGAAAAAATTGAGGAGTATACCACTACTTTTGCCAATCCCTACATGGCGGCCAAGCGAGGCTACATAGACGAAGTGATTTTTCCACATCAGACAAGGACAAAACTGATGAAAGCTTTCAAAATGTTGGAAAATAAAGTAGATAAGCTACCGAAAAAGAAACATGGCAATATTCCTCTGTAAGTAATGTAAGCTGAGTTTTTAATGCGTATCCTGCTTCATAAGCCCTTAACTTGTCAAGAAACCTTGCTGCTAATGAAACATATAATTTTGGGCTTGATATTTATCTCTGTTTTCAGTTTAGCGTATGCCCAGGAGGATAGAAATATTCCTTCTGATGAAATAAAGCTTCTTTTCTGGAATGTTGAGAATCTCTTTGATACGTATGATGACAGCCTGAAAAATGATGAAGAGTTTTTGCCTTATGGCATTCGTGGGTGGAATATAGAGCGTTATCAGCAAAAGTTATTTCACCTTTATAAGACCTTTATTGCCGCGGGTCAGTGGAAGTTTCCTGAGATTATAGCTTTGGCTGAGATTGAAAACGAAAAGGTACTAAAAGATTTATTAGAGCAAACACCTTTGCTAAGGGCAGGTTATGAGATTGTACATCAGGAGTCGGAGGATAGGAGGGGAATTGATTTAGCAGTATTGTACAGACCAGAGAAAGTCCATCTGCTGGATACAAATTTTATCAGACTTACTTTTCCGGGTGATGGATTCCGAAAAACAAGAGATATAATATATCTGAAGGCTCAAGTTAGAGAAAATTCAGCATTTCATCTTTTTGTAAATCATTGGCCCTCCCGCTACGGAGGTGGTAAAGCATCCGAGGAAAGGAGAATTTATGCTGCTTCTGTGGTAAGTGAGCATGTAGATCAACTTCTGGATCAAGATCAAAATTCAGCAATTATTGTGACAGGAGATTTCAATGATACACCGGCAGATAAGAGTTTACAGGTGTTGGCTGGTAAAGATTCTAGTTTAATGATCATCTCTGACAAAACATTTGCTGGTACACATAAACATCAGGGTTTATGGAATCATTTTGATCACATGTGGGTAAGCAAAGCTCTTTTGATGAGTAGTAATTTTTATGCAAAGGAACATATAGCAGAAATTTTTCACCCTGATTGGTTATTGGAAAAAGATAAGACTTATGGTGGAGTAAAACCTAACAGAACCTATGAAGGGTACCGTTATCATGGAGGATTTAGTGACCATCTGCCCCTTATGTTAACATTAAAAATAAAGCCTAGGATATTGGCAGAAAAAGATAATTATTAACATGCAAAGTATTAGCAGAAGTATAATAGTACCGGCAAGATTGATCATGATCATGTGGGCGGTATTACTTTTTGAGTATACTTATCGGATTGATTTGGCCCTTTTTGGGATAATGCCGCGCACCATAAGAGGACTGGTAGGGATTATAACTGCGCCTCTACTTCACGGAAGTGTAAGGCACCTGGCATCAAATACTATTCCCCTGCTTTTTCTAGGCACTATGTTATACATGTTTTACACCAAGATTGCTACCCGTGTATTTCTCCAATGTTATTTTCTTACTGGAGTATTGGTATGGATCTTTGCACGCCCTGCTTTTCATATTGGGGCTAGTGGACTTATTTATGGACTGGCCTCTTTCCTTATCTTCTTTGGTATTTTCAGGCAAGACTTTAAATCATTGCTGATCTCATTGCTAATCATGTTTATTTATGGTGGACTTTTTTACGGAGTCTTACCCACCCAGGTCGGAACTTCCTGGGAATCTCACCTATTGGGGGGAGTAGTAGGCTTTTTTAATGCGGTAAGTACCAGCAAAACCAGGAGTGTGAGTTATTAACTTAAGTCAATAGCTCTTTAGCATTTTCAAAAGCAATATTAGAAGGGTTGCTTCCGCCAATCATTTTAGCAATTTCCTTAATCCTTTCATCCTGCGTAAGCTTCTTAATTTTGCTTACTGACTTACTGGATGTATTATCTTTATAGACAAAATAGTGCGCATCACCTTTGGCAGCAACCTGAGGTAAGTGGCTGATAGCAATTACCTGATGATTTTTGGCCATTTCTTTCATCATGTTTACCATCTTGATGGCAATCTCTCCGGATACACCGGTGTCAATCTCGTCAAATATAATTGTAGGTAAAGAAATTTTATCTGCCAATATATATTTGATACAGAACATCAACCTGGAAAATTCACCTCCTGAGGCTACTCCTTTAATTTCTTGAGGAGCTATGCCTTTATTGGCACTGAAAAGTATATTGATTTCATCTAATCCACTATCACTTGGAGAAACTTTAGTACGTGCTACATCCAGATGGGCATCGGGAATCCCCAGATTTTTGAGTAGCTTGGCAATGATTTCAGCAAAGTCATGAAATACTTTTTGCCTGGAGCTACTTAAATTTTCTGCATGCACCATCATTTCCTGATATGCTGCGTCTTTAACTGATTTGAGTCGCTGCAACTCTTGATCAAGATTCAGAACTCTTTCCAACTTATGTTCAAGATCAGCCTGAATTTCCAGTAACTCCTCTACCGAATCTACCTGGTGTTTTTGCTGCAATTGATAGATAAGGTTGACACGCTCTCTTACCGTATCTACTTTGTCAATATCAAAATCTACTTCAAGAGCTTCACTTTCTGCTTCACTATTAATATCTCTCAGCTCTATCAGGCAGCTTTCCAGCCGCTGGTAAAGAGAGTCATACTTTTGGGAGTATGAAGAAATCTTGCCCAATGACTGCTTGGCTTGTACAAGCATATCTTCAACACTGTGCGTATCATTAGCCAACAGGGTATTAAGCATATTAAGTTGCTCTTTGATATTACCGGCATTTTCCATCACCCGAAGCTCATCTTCAAGTTTATCCTGCTCACCTGCCTGAAGTTTGGCTTTGTGCAACTCTTTAAGCAGAAACTCATGGTAGTCAGCTTCCCGCTTCATATCAGCAGCTTGTTGTTTCAGTTGCTCATATTCGCCTTGTGCTCTGCGATGATGATAATAGCTCTGTCTGTAAATTTTCAGCAGGTTTTCATTGTCTGCAAAAGCATCAATAATTTCAAGCTGGTAGACATTATTTGCTAAAAGTAAGCTGTCATGTTGGCTATGGATATCCACCATAAATTTGCCCACACCTTTCATGGTTTCCAGCCTCACCGGAGTATCGTTGATAAATGCACGGGATTTTCCACTGGGAGTGATCTCTCTGCGCAAAATACAAACCGGGTCATAATCCAGTTCTTCCTGGTCAAAAATAGACTCAAGTTTGTATTTATTCACTGTAAATGTACCTTCAATTACGCATTTAGAATCCTCATTATAAAGAGTTTTCTTATCAGCACGATTGCCAAGTAGTAAGCCTATTGCTCCCAGCATGATAGATTTACCAGCACCAGTTTCTCCGGTTATGATGTTCAGAGATTCGGAAGGCTCCATTTCCAGAGCCTCTAGCAAAGCGTAATTTTTGATTACTAAGTTTTTGAGCATACAATGCTAAAAAGTAAAGCAGTCAGTTATGTCTAATTTACAATAATTTATGCAGACTAATCCTTAAACAGATAAAAGCATAGGTTTTGTTTACTTGCCGGCAGATTTAGTAAAATGTTATCATCTCTGTAAACACTTTACAAATAGGAATAGTCATAATCTTATACTTGAATTAAGTATGCAAAGCTACAACATGGGATGAGTAATAACAATAGGAGTGAAGATACTTGTAAAAAGTATTAGTTGTTAATGATAACACTGTAATCATCAGTCAGGGTTGGATTAATCTCTACCAGCGCATTATAAGCATCTCTACGAATCTGTGTATCTCCTTTGGAAAAGGTACTTATGATTTCATCATTTTTGGCGTCAAAAAAGGAGATCAGTAGAATTGACTGAGGAAATATCTTACTCACAGTTTGAATCTCTTCCAGAGCAGAGAGCATGTTTTTACGGCTTTCTGATTCATCTTCCAGAAAAGTATCCAGCCCTTTGCGATGGTAATTGTATATACCTCTTCTGACAGGAGTCATTTGAGGGTTGATAAAGTTTTCCGCCAGCCAATAACGATTACGTCTACGGTTACTTCCAAACTGGTCCCAGCCCGCGCCTCCCTGCTGTTGCGCATTACTGACAATTTGTTGAGCCCTTTCAAAGAACATCTGGCCTCCTAATTCGCTGAAAGAATCATAGTCTAATCCCAAAATAATATTGGCATAATAAGCGAGAAGGCTGGTAATATTTGTGGTATAGGAGTTAAGGTTGAACTCTAATGGTTGGGATTCTACATATTGAAATTGCCAATCCCGATCGGCGAAATTGAGCATTAATGACTCATAATTTGTACTATATACCGGGCGAGATGACTGAACCTGAACTGTGGCCTGGAAATTACCCACTGAGGGCATTTGCTCAATATTGATTACAAAGTTACAATTGATTCGTTCTTCAGGGGCAAAAGCATCATCAGTCCACTTACGGTTATTCAGAAATTGCTGAAAAGCATTCTCCATATCTGTAAATACCCTCGTCTCAGTGGTCTGTACGTTTTGAAAATTGACGACCACATTCGCATTAAGTTCCTGTGCAGTTAATGGAGAGCTAACAGCAAGTAGAAATAAGTAAAATATAGAAGATACTTTATACATGGTAATTTTCTATTATGAGCTGAACAATATCCCAGGCAACTTCCTGCTTAGCCTTGAGGGGAAAGGCTTTAACATCATCTTTTTTTGCGAAAAACACTTTAATCTTATTGGTATCATGTCCAAACCCTGCTCCCTTATCATTTAAAGAGTTTAATACGATCATATCAAAGTTTTTTTCTTTGATCTTTTTGTACGCATTTGCCTCTTCATCATGAGTTTCCAGTGCAAATCCCACGGTAAACTGATGCTCTTTTTTCTTTAAGCTCAAAGTTTTAGCAATATCAGCTGTTTTGCGAAGCTCCAGACTTAAAGAGTCATTGTTCTTCTTTATTTTTTTATCAGATTTTACTTTAGGAGCATAATCTGAGACTGCTGCTGCAAAGATGGCTACATCACAGTTTTCAAAATATTGCTCTGCGGCTTCCAGCATTTCCTGAGCAGACTTAACATGTACAAGCGTTATATGCTCATGCGATAATGTTAAATTTGTTGGTCCGCTTACTAAAACAACTTCAGCCCCATTATCTGCCAGTGATGAGGCTAATGCGTATCCCATTTTCCCTGAAGAAGCATTACTGATATAACGCACAGGATCAATGGCTTCTTGTGTTGGGCCTGCTGTTAAGAGTACTTTCTTTCCTTTAAGAAGCAGGGATTTAGTAAAAAAATCCTTTAGAATTTGTAATATATGTTCAGGCTCTGCCATTCTACCCTGACCACTTAAGCCGCTGGCAAGCTCTCCCGTTTCTGCATCAATGATGAGATTACCATATTCTTTTAACCTTTGTAAGTTGGCTTGAGTGGAAGGATGAGTATACATATCCAGATCCATAGCCGGAGCCAGTATTACTTTGCAACGTGCAGATAAGTAAACTGCCGAAAGTAAATCGTTACAAATGCCCTGCGCAAATTTGGCCAGCGTGTGTGCACTAGCTGGAGCTACTAAAATCAAGTCTGCCCATAATCCTAATTCTACATGATTATTCCAGGTGCCTGCTTTGGCATCTGAGGTAAAAGTGGAGAGTACAGGATTTTTGGAAAGTGTGGATAGTGTAAGAGGGGTGATGAAATCTTGAGCTGCATCTGTCATAATTACTTTGACTTCAGCTCCTTCCTTCACCAGGAGACGAATGAGAAAAGCGGCCTTATAAGCCGCTATACTCCCACAAATACCTAATATTATTTTTTTGCCTTGCAGCAATGTTACGAATTATTGCTCGTCCTCTTCTACGCGCCTGAAACCAATTTCTCCATCCAAAAACTCTTCAATTGCCATTGAAGTAGGCTTTGGCATTCTTTCATAGAACTTAGAAATTTCAATTTGCTCTCTGTTTTCAAACACCTCCTCAAGGTTATCTACTGTAGAAGCAAATTCAGCAAGTTTGCCATTTAACTCTTCTTTCATAGCCACAGAAATTTGACGGGCTCTCTTAGAGATAATAGACACTGACTCATAAATATTACCAGTAGGCTCGGCAATTTTATCAGTATCACGAGTTACGATTGATGCGGGTATGTTAGTCTTTTTATTCATTGCTTAATAGATGCTTTACTGTCAGAACTGTCTTTTTGAATTTTACTGATACAAGTTTCGTAGATATTTTCTGCTTCATCCACAAATTTGCTTTCAGGATACCTATCTATAAATGATTGATAGTACTCTATGGTAGTATAATATCTTTCTTTTTGTTTAACCAAAATACTCTGCTCAGCCAATTTAAATTGAGCGGCTACTTTCCAGTAACTGATTTCTTCATTCAAATGTGAGTCAGGATAATCTTTCTGGAAATTATTAAAAGCAATGATAGCTGCTTTGTAGTTTTCAAGCTTGTAGTACAAGGTTGCATTATCATATGCTTTTAGCTCAAGTTTGGCTTGCAATTCATCAAGAATCTGTTCGGCTTTGTCAGTGTATTCACTGTACGGGTACTTATTGATAAAAAGCTGCATAGCCTCTATAGCTTCATAAGTACTGGTTTGATCCAGATTTGGCACAGGAGACTGAAGGTAAAGAGAATATGCGTTCATGTAAAGAGCCTCAGTCGCAAATTGGCTTCTGGTATAGGTATCGAAAAAGTTTTTGAAATAGTGAGCACTCAAGATATACTTTCTCTCATAATAATGAGCATAAGCATAATAAAACTGAGCTTCTTCCGCAGTCTTGGTTCCTTTGATAATAGGCAGTACCTCTTCCAGCAAGACGATTGCTCTATAGTAATCTTTGTCTTGATAGTATTCCAAAGCGGCATCGTACTTCACCTGCCAGTCAGAACTTTTCTGAATTTTCCTGAAGTCACTACATGAAGTGACCAACACCAAGAAAAGACCTACGATTACGAAGTATATATTTTTTTGCAATGCTTATGTGTTTATGTGCTGCAAAGTTAATTGTATCTTAATGAAAATACAATGTATGTTGCATAAACAAAGTTCCTAAGTTAAAGTCAATCAGATAAATAAACGGAAATAGGAAGAGCTTATTTTCTGACTACCATCTTTTTGGTAGCAACATTCTTTCCGTTTAGTTGCAGGGTATAGAAATAAATTCCATTGGAAAGTTGCTCAGTAGGAATTTTAATACTGTTTTCAGAATAGGGAAGCTCCTGTTCAATTACTTGATTGCCCAATAAATTGAGTATCACAATTTTGGCTGATTGACCAAATCCTAAAGAATAGTCAATAGTAGCAGAATTAGCAATAGGGTTGGGGTAAGCATTACTGACCTTCAAGTCAGGGCGCTGATATAAAATTCCACTGGGAAACTCGCCTTGTACATGAAATTTGAATGAGCGCTCAATGGCATTGGAAGGATTGTCGGTATCAAAAAAAAGGAAGCGAATATTGCCCTGAACTTCGTCAAAAATAGCACTTAAATTGAATGAAAGACCATCAAAGGTTTCTCCAGGCTCAAGGGTTTTAATTTCTAACAAACCATTTTTATCCAGACAGTTATCGCCAGCACATATAGAAGCTAATAATTCTTCATTTTCCTGATCTGTCTCTAATACTTTTATTGCTAGCCGTAAGGGTTGATCTGATTCGTTACGAATACTAAGAGGAGATTTATGTAATTCACCAGTCTGCACATAATACTCTTCCTGTGAGTTTAGCAGCGTAAACCCCTGAGGATAAGCACTTAAGCTACAGAAAAAGAAAATGACTGGTAAAAAAAATCTCATAAACGGATATAAAGAATATTTATTTCATAAAATTAACTCAATTTTTTTCTATAAATCAACTAATTTTTAGCATTTTATTACATTCAGTCCAAAAAGAGTTTATCGTCCCGGCGGTGAGTTTTGTAAGCCTTTTTGTTGCCCTTCTGATATAGGTTTTTCACTATTTTCTTCTTCCTGCATGCGCTTCAAAGCAGTTCTTTCAATTACCTGTAATTTAGTAGGTCTTTCTTCAATTCTCCATTGAAAACCCTGTAGTTGTTTGTCCGCTTTACTCAATTCGTGTGGAGGAATGAGCTTTCCGTTGGGTTGAGTATAGAAAGAAATATTATTGAGGGCCCCTTCAGCAAACCTGAGCACCATATCACTACATAGAATATGATTCATGCCAACCATTATTGAATCTTGCTCAAGTACAAAATATATACTTTCTCCATTGCCGTTGACATCAATGTTTTTTATTTGTCCCTGTTCAAAATCCACTATCATTTTACGGCCTTTTACCTGATTGAAGTTTTCAATAGTATCCTTAGAAATTACAAATGAATTCTGAGTGACATTCATTTTCTCTATCTGCCCATTCACTATTTCAAGATTGATAGAATCAGCTACTATCTGACTTTCATCATTCCATAATATGGGGTCACGGTAAAGGTAAAGGATTGAATCAGTGATGTGGTAGGCCAGAGAATCAGCCAAAGCCTGTAAATCACTTCGGTAAATTCTTACATCATGGTAAGCCAGAATCCTTTCTTTGGCTGGAATGGAGTCCTCTACACTTATTAAGGTATCTGCTGACAAAAAAAGTGTGTCCAGACCCATAGGCCTTCTCATCACTGCCTGGCCATACACTTTGGTTATGCCAATGTTTCTACGATAGATAGCACTATCCCCGGTGATGATGACATTATTGTCTTTGGAGACCATCTCTACATTTGATGTAGCCCGGTAGAGTTTCTGTATGTCATCCAGAAAAAGCTGGTCAGCACTAATAACATAATTTTCAGTTTCTACAGTCCCCAGGCCAAATATGGATTGTTTTTCTGTAGTTAAATACTCACTGCCAGCCTTAGCCATAAGTTCGGTCCCATCATTTGAAGTGATAAGTGTGGGGCCTAAGGTGTATGCGATTTTAGATTCAGTATTGTATTGAAGTGTATCAGATTCCAGTTTATAGTCAGGATTGACTAATACAACACTGTCTTTAAAAGATGCCATGTTAGTGGCAGTATGGTAAGAGCCTTCTATACTAGTCAGTACGTTGGTAGAATCTACCAGTCGTCCCCCTTCGTAGTAATAAGCCAGATTAGCAGGCAGATCATAGTCAAGATAGTCGGAGTACAAAGTCATACTTGGAGTGGTATAAATTACATTTCCACGCATTTTAGCAACCCTTACATTGCCATCATAAATCAATTTATCCCCCACTACCTTAATAGTATCTCCCTCTTCAACGCGTACGCGTTCACCAAATACTTCCGTTAAATTTTTCTGATTGTATAAAATCACCGAATCACCAAAAATACGGGTATTACCTTGCCTGAGAATTACATTGCCAATGAGTTTGCGAAATTGTTCATTGGTCTCCGGGTTTTTTCCTCCCTGAAATACCTCAGCATTTTCAATCTGTATATTTTTCTGTCCGAAAGCAGAGAAACAGCAAACAAAAAGGAAAATAAGAGGTAAGTAGAAATATACTATCTTCATTTTTTAACAGTGCTTATATTTTTAGAAGTCAAAAGACCCTAAATGCTTTTGACGAATAATCTTAAGGTATGGTTAACAAATTCAGGGCATTTATTCATGAAACAAATTTATTTGATGAAAATTCTCCCATCTTACTTGCAGTGAGTGGTGGAATAGATTCTGTAGTGATGGCTGACTTATTTGCTGAGGCAAATTTTGACTTTGCTATAACACATTGCAACTTTCATTTGAGAGGAGAAGAATCTGATGGGGATGAGGCTTTTGTACGCCAGCTTGCCAGGCAGTATGAGGTAGATTGTTTTGTTAAGGCTTTTGAAACAACAGATTATGCTGAACAGGAGAAGGTTTCCATAGAAATGGCAGCCAGGAAGCTCCGCTACGATTGGTTCAATACTTTGCTCAATCAGCATAACTATGCGTTTGTAGCTACTGCTCACCACAAAAACGATGTCCTAGAGACCATGCTTTTTAATCTAAGCAGAGGAACGGGAATCGCAGGTCTGCATGGCATCCTACCCAAAAAAGCCAATATCATTCGTCCTCTTTTGTTTGCCGGCAGAAAGCAGATAGAAAACTATGCCAAACAAAAGAAATTAAACTGGAGAGAGGATCGCTCCAACCAGGATGAAAAACATAGAAGAAATCTGATCAGGCGAAAGGTAATTCCGGTGCTTGAAGTTGTGAACCCTAATTTACTACAAACCATGGAGATGAGCCTGGAAAGAATCTCTGGAACAGAAGATGTCTTCAAAGCAGTGGTCAAGGATCTGAAATCAATTTGCATTCGTAATGACGGAAGGGATGTGTATCTGAATATCAATATATTGAAAAATCAGCCGGGACTTAAAGTAGTCCTTCATGAACTGATCAAAGAGTATGGCTTTCAGTATCATCAAAGTAGAGAAATCGCCGAATTTGTAGAGAAACATGAGCGAAATATACAAGTAGGAAAAGTTTTTGACTCCCCCACTCACCGTTTGAATATAGACCGCAAAGAGTTGGTAATCAGTTCGCTCACCGATGATATTGGAGATTTGTATATGATAGACGAGAAAGAGCATATCTTACAGACTGATGAGTTTGAGCTAAACTTTAATGTGCTGGATGCACATAAATATAAGATCATGCCTCTGGCTAATATCGCTGCCCTGGACCATGAGAAACTAAAATTTCCGCTCAAGCTCCGTACTTGGAAAAAGGGAGATTATTTTTTTCCGCTGGGGATGAACCGTAAAAAAAAGCTTAGCGATTTTATGATAGACCTCAAAATTCCGCTAAACTTGAAAAAAAGAGTAATGGTACTTGTTTCCGGTGACGAAATAGTGTGGGTTGTAGGCCACAGAATTGATCACCGTTATAGAGTGATAGATAAGACAAAGCAGGTTTTTGAGGTCAGACAGGAAGTTAAGTCCTTACCATGATACTTTTGTGCGAATAGCCATAAAAGCAGCATTACCTTTATTGATTTATGAAAAACCCTTTTCAACGCTCCTATTCTGCTGAGGAGACCAGCCTATTTAACTTTTTGTCAGGCATCAAAATATTTGAGGCACTCTCTGATGATGAGAAAGCATTTTTCTTGCCCTATCTGTATCTAAGAAAGTATAAGCAGGATGAGGTAGTGTTTTTTAGAAAAGATCCCAGTCATGCACTGTATATTATCAAAAGGGGAAAAGTATCTATATCTTTTGACGTGGGTGATGAATTGGAAGTTTTGAATCAAATCGGTACTGGGCATTCATTCGGTAACAATGCCTGCATTGGAGATACTAACCGTTTTTATAATGCCATTGTCACTTCTCCTAATGCTGATCTTTTTGTGATACCTCACGTAAATATTATGGATATATTTTCAGGCCAGCCCAAGATTAAAGCTAAAATGCTGGCCTCACTTACTGAAATGTATGATGAATACACCAAACAGTTGTTCGCCTCTTATCGGTCTTCCAAAGGGTTTTTTAGCCTGGATTTACTCTATACTACTTTCTAAGTACAATTGAAGCTGTAATTACTATCTTCTTTGCACTACTTTATTAAATTTGTGTCCTGCAGACAATAATTTTTTTACCAAACTATAAAATACATATATACTATGAAAGTAACTGTAGTAGGAGCCGGAAACGTGGGAGCAACCTGTGCCGATGTATTGGCCTACCGTGAGGTAGCCAATGAAGTTGTATTGGTAGATATAAAAGAAGGGCTTGCCGAAGGTAAAGCTCTGGATATCTGGGAAAAATCACCTATCAATCTTTATGACACCCGTACCATTGGATCTACCAATGATTACTCCAAAACTGCCGGATCAGATGTGGTAGTGATCACTTCCGGACTGCCTCGTAAGCCGGGTATGTCGCGTGACGACCTTATTGAAACCAACGCAGGTATCGTAAAAACGGTAACTGAAAATGTAGTGAAGCATTCACCAGAGGCTATTATTATCATTGTATCCAATCCTCTGGATGTGATGACTTATCAGGCACACCTGACTTCTAAAGCACCTCGTACCAAAGTAATGGGTATGGCAGGTATTTTGGATACAGCTCGTTATCGCTCTTTTTTGGCGGAAGCAATCAACGTTTCTCCTAAAGACATTCAGGCAGTATTGATGGGTGGTCATGGTGATACTATGGTTCCTCTGCCTCGTTATACTACCGTGGGTGGAATTCCTGTAACTGAGCTGATTGACAAAGACAAGCTTGATGCTATTGTTGACCGTACAAAGTCAGGTGGCGGAGAACTGGTAAAGCTGATGGGAACTTCTGCGTGGTATGCCCCGGGTGCTGCTGCTGCGCAGATGGTGGAAGCTATTGTAAAAGATCAGCGTCGTGTATTCCCAGTTTGTGTGAAGCTTGAAGGAGAATATGGTATCAGCGATTGCTACCTGGGCGCGCCGGTGATCCTCGGCAAAAACGGAATTGAAAAAATCATTGAGCTTGAGCTTACTGATGACGAAATGCAACTGCTGAAGACTTCAGAAGGACACGTAAGAGAAGTGATGCAGGTGTTGGATAAAATGTCTTAAACCTCATTGCACATATTCTTCTTGATAAAAAGGCTTTAGCGATAAAGCCTTTTTTTATGCTTTTTACGTAAACTTATTATTAGAAAAAAATAGGCTCTGCTCTTCTTGCTGATTGTAATGCTTGCTTGTAATGCTTGCTTGTAATCCTGTGCCTCAGCAAGCGCATGCCGAGAGTGATAAAGAGGAGTCGGGTCAGAATTTTCTTTAGGGTCAGGTTATGGCTATACATAATGAAGTGATGCCTGAAATGACTCGCATTTTTCGCTTGCAAAAGAAATTAAAAATACTCATTGACAGTTTACAAAGTGAAGGAACAATAGCTACTTTCTCAGTAGACTCATTACAAAAGCTTAACGATGATCTACAGAAGGCTGATAAAGCGATGATGAACTGTAAGCGTTTCAGTGAATTTCAGGTTGAAGGCAAGCAACATGAGGAAATTATAGAAGCGCTTGTATCAGAAAAGGAGAGTGTCATCGTTGTTAGAGAGAAAATGCTAGACAGCATTCAAAAAGCTGAAGACATTTTACAATACATTGAAACCCCTTAGCTACCTATATCCCTACAGTGTGTACATCCTTTTTTCGCTCTTATTTACACTGGCTTGCAGTAGTGAAAATGAGCCGGAAAGAGAGCTTGTGTACGATCCTACCCCTTATCAACCTGAGCTACCATGGTACTTTCCTGATGCGGTAAACTTACCCGCCGATAATTTATTAACAGAAGAAGGAGTGGAATTAGGGCGCATGCTTTTTTATGAGAAACAGTTATCCGTTGATCAAAGCGTATCCTGTGCCTCCTGTCATCAGCAAGATAAAGCCTTTACTGACGGGAGACAGTTTCCGCAGGGAGTGAATGGTGGACAGGTCAACAAGAATTCAATGTCACTGCACAATCTGCTGTGGGTTAGTCATCTGAACTGGGATGGCAGGTCAGCTAGCCTGGAAGAACAGGCTATGGGGCCGTTGACCAATCCTTTGGAAATGGGCTTAGCTGATGTAAATGAAGCAGTATTGCGATTGCAGACAACACAAATTTATCCGCCCAAATTTTTTGAAGCCTTTGGTTCGGATAGCATTACTGCAGAAAATCTTCTCAAAGCCCTGGCTCAGTTTGAGCGAACTCTCATCAGCAATCAATCCAAACTGGATCGCTACTGGCGCAATGAGTACGAGCCTACAGATCTTGAACTGAAAGGTATGACACTCTTTTTTACCCATCCCGAACCTTCTCAGGGAATTAGAGGAGGAAACTGCGGTGATTGCCATCTTGGCCCATTTACCGGTGGGGCTGCTGATGCCTTCAATGGTTTTCATAACAATGGATTGGACCAGGACAGTGATTTGGAAGATGGGTTGGCAGGATTTACTGGAAATGCTTTTGACAAAGGAAAATTTCGTGCTCCTTCTCTGAGAAATATTGCGCTAACTGCTCCCTATATGCATGATGGCCGATTCAATACGCTGGAAGAAGTGCTTGCGCACTATGATGAACATATTCAAATAAGTAGTACCCTTGATCCTCTGATACAGGAAGCCAGTAATGAAACTATCATACAAGGGGAGCCCATAAAACTGCATCTTTTGCCAGAAGAAAAAGAAGCCATACTGGCTTTTTTGCATATGCTTACCGATAGCACTTTTATTGAAGATGAACGTTTCTCAAATCCGTTTACACAAGGAGAACAATAGCCATCACTCTGACCTTAAGGGCAGATAGTTCTTTGGAAGTTGGCAATACTACTAATGCCTCAAAAAAAACTGGTGCTTTAAGCTTAAGTTAAGCCATGGCATGGAACTGGAATACCAATTATAAGTTTATACTATTAGAAGCATAGGAGGCTGCTAATGATCAGACAAAGGTCTGGCTGTGTAGTTGGTAAGATCTGAACTACAGAAAATGTACGTAACTATTAGGGCCGAGAACTGTACCAGAACGCAATCTGATCCGGGGATTGAATTCAAAACTTCAGGCTAATAAATTTGATCCTTGTCCACGATAGCTATGCTTCCAGCAAGTTTACCATATAAAAGTGTTGAATAGTTTATGAATGTACATATCGCAAGAATAGAAAACGGACTATCACCTTTAAAACAGCAGCTAGTAAGTCATCCACTTTATCAAAAAATCAAGTCTCCCCAGCATTTGCATACTTTTATGGAGCAGCATGTATTTGCGGTTTGGGACTTTATGTCTTTGCTCAAATTTTTACAGAGAGAACTAACCTGCGTTCAGCATCCCTGGCTTCCGACACAGCATACCTCAACTGCGAGAATGATTAACGAAATTGTGCTGGGTGAAGAAACAGATATAGACCGTCATGGAAGACCCGCCAGCCATTATCAGTTATACCTTCAGGCAATGGATCAGGCAGGAGCTGATTATTCGCTGATCAAGAGACTGGAAACCATGCTTCGCAAAGGTATACCGCTTGCTCAGGTTATTGCTTCATTGCAACTCCCCAGTCAGGTCAAAGCATTTATTGGCTTTACCTTTCAGACTATTGACAGAGGAGTTTTACACGAAGTTGCTGCAGTATTTACCTGGGGTAGAGAAGATCTGATTCCCGATATGTTTACCTCACTTGTAAAAGATATCCAGAAAAATCATCATACCAATCTGGAGGATTTTGTGTATTATCTGGAGCGTCATATAGAGCTGGACGCTGATGAACATGGGCCTATGGCAATACAGATGATGGAAGACTTATGTGGGGATGACCAGCAGAAGTGGAATCAATGTTATAAAGTATCTCAGAAGGCCTTGAAAGCGAGAATAAACTTGTGGGACGGTATTGCCAACGCCATTACATAAATTCAGATATATGAAAGCATTTAGCATAGCTAGTTTCTATTTGTTATTGTGCTTTCTGTTTGCCTGTGCTGCTGACCAAAATAAAACAAGACTATTTACTTTAGATATTCCGGCAAACTTCCAATGGCCTATGCCTGTTCCTGAGCATAATCCCACTACAGTAGAAGGTGTAGCTTTAGGAAAAAAGCTTTTTTACGATCCCCAACTATCTGTCAATAATCAAATTTCCTGTGCAAGCTGCCATATACCTTCCCTGTCTTTTACAGATGGTCAGGCACTGAGTAGCGAGGGGGTAAGTGGTCACCAACTGGACAGACATGTACCACAATTAATCAATGTAGCCTGGAATGATGGGCTTTTCTGGGACGGTGGTGCAAAAAACTTAGAATCAGTAGTGTTCGGACCTATCACTCATCCTGATGAAATGGGGGAAAATCTCAATCAGCTGGTCGGCGAACTTCAGCGAGATGCTTCTTACCCGGTATTATTCAAAAATGCTTTTGATACCGATTCTATTCAATCAGCGCTGATTGCACGAGCACTGGCTCAGTACATGCGCACTTTGGTCAGTGCAGATAGCCCTTACGATCACTATGTTAGGGATGAGAAAGGTGGAAAGTTAACGGCAGTGGAAAGACAAGGTATGGAGTTGGTCAAAGAGAAATGTGCCGCCTGTCATGCTTTTGAGCCAGGAAAAAATGATTTCTTTACTGATTTTTCTTATCATAATAATGGACTGGATCAATTTTTCTCGGAGGATAAAGAGCGAATATTGATGGGCAGGTTTCGTGTTACCTTTGATTCCACACAAATAGGTGCCTATAAGACCCCAAGCTTACGAAATCTGGCACACACGGCCCCTTATATGCATGATGGGCGTTTTCAGTCTTTGAGCGAAGTGCTGGATCACTATGCTACAGGAGTAAAGGATTCTCCTTTTCTTGATTCACTATTTAGAAAGAATGGTGATAAGTTGGGCATCCCCTTAAGTGCCCAGGAAAAAGAAACAATCTTAGCCTTCCTCATGACTTTAAATGATCAGACTGTTGTAACAGATTGATTTGCTGATCAGGCTATGCTACAATCTTCCCGCTCCAGTGACCCTGTATAAATCTTCATTCAGCACTTCATTACTCTTAAAAAATGTTTAAGAAAATGACTAGAAGTTTAATCAGTCAGTGAATAGAAACAATGCTAAATAGGACTTAATAAATAATAAATTTAAATAAATAGCTAAATCAGGGAAATTTAAAAAATTTTCAAAATAATTTATCTTATTCAGGTAATTTTTCATATATTGGTAGTAAGAATTAAGATCATTTACTGATTATTTAATTCTTGCTCGCACTTTTTCGCTCTATTACAACAATCTATTACACTTAATTGAAGCTTCTGTCTTATATTTAAGGCTTGAAGCTTTTTTTTGTTTAAGCCTCCCCGGCACAAATATGATTTTGTAATGAATACAAAATCCGAAATAAAATATTTTCAGTTTTTACTGTTTTCGTTTATTTCTTTTTGGAGGGTTTCTGTGACTGACGGAAGGAGAATATGATATTAAACTTCTCCTTCAATTAATTCTAATACAATTCCAGTCTGCTCCAAAAACTGGCTTACTGCTTCATCTTGATTCTCTATCACGCTTTCAGTATCAATATCATCAATCATATTCTGCAGGGTATTGAGTTCGGCTTGCAGTTCTGGAGAGTCCTCAATATTCAGTGACTCAATTGTTTCAGCTACCATTACGAAGTAAGTTTTTACCAGAGTAGCTTTTTCCTGCTCCTCAGCATCAGCAATTTTATTGGATTGCTCTTTCAGTTGGGTAATAGTAGCTTTATTGAGCTGTATTTCCGGGCTTGCAGAAAGTTCCTCCAAGGCATCACCAAGATGATCCAAGGCATTTGAAACATAATCACCAAGGAGAAAACTATCATCCTCCGGGTTGTTCTCACTTACAAATACAAGGTATTTGTCAATTGACTGAAAAGCCTGGTTTGAAGAGTCAACTTCTCTTTCACTTTCAGGAACTTCAGTGCGTTCCTCAATTTCATCAGTGATTTGCTGCTCTCTCGTTTCATCCAGTAAAACCAATTGGATAACCACAAACCCAATGACTGCTGCAATGACGGTCGGAATAACCCATCTTGACCTTCTTTTTCTTCTTTGGTTATTATTGTTGTTGATGTCTGACATAGAATAAAAAATTTAGGCTAAAAAATAAGATTAAGGCAAACTCAGAAAAATTGTGTCTAAAAATGTTATACCCTCCTATCTTCTACGAAGATAATTTTGAATAGGTACAGTTAATGGGGAATTTTGAAAATGAAATGACAGAACGCCTCAAAATTAAGATGCTTCACTGAGTTTAAAAGGCACCCCTGTTGTACGCGATATTTCTATCAACTCATCCACTACCGGTTTAATCAAGGGAATGCCTTTGACCTGTCTGATATTTTCGGCTTCTCGTTCAGGGTCGCCGGGTATTAAAGGGCCTTGTGTACCAGGGGCGGCTTTGGTATTCCTGAACGTACGAATCCAGTCATCAATCTGCCGTTTAAATTCATCGGTTTCTATAAAGCCGTCTATTTGCATTGCACCAAAGAAATGGCCGATACCTTTACCCACACTTCTCTCCGGCATAGTCTGTTGAATGGTAAATGGAGGAGTAAAAGGTCCCCAGTTGGCTCCGCTAAGCACAGCTGATAGTATATCTACCATCGCGCTCAGAGCGTAGCCTTTATGCCCTCCTAATGTACGATTGGTTCCTAAAGGAAGAAGTGCTCCGCCCTCAATCATTTCTTCAGCTACATTGGTTTCATGTCCTTTACTATTGATGCACCAGCCATCAGGTACCGCTTTCTGCTCCCGCTTCGCGATTTCTATTTTACCAAAAGCAGCGACACTGCTTGCCATGTCAATTACGATAGGAGGTTCTTCAAGTCCGGGAAAAGCGATGGCAAGAGGATTAGTGCCCAGCATACGCTCCATACCCCAGAGCGGTGTGACAATTTTGGTGGTGTTAGTCATTGCCCAGCCAATCATGTCCCGTTTAAGAGCTTGTATCGGATAGTATCCGGCGATGCCAAAGTGATTAGTATTTCGTACACCAACCCATCCCGAGCCTACTCGCTCTGCTTTTTCCATAGCTATTTCGTTGGCTTTTGGCCCTATTACAAGGCCTAATCCATTACCGCCATCCACTGTAGCCGTACTGGGTTTTTGTCTTACAATTTTAAGATTGGGCGTGGGATTGATTCTACCTGCTTTGAGGAGTCCTACATAGGTTTGTAAGCGTGCCACCCCATGAGATTCAATTCCGCGGAGGTCACTGGTAGCCAGTACATCAGCAGCCAGCTCTGCGTCTTGATCAGGAACGCCAAAGTGCTTGAATACCTCTTTGGTGAAATTTTTTAGATAAGCTGAAGTGAATGTGTAACTTATAATATTGCCCATGCCTGTATTGTTTTATCGCTTCACCATATCTCCTAAAGACAAGTACAAAGGTAAATCAGGAGCCAATCGCTCTGTCCAGATGGGTGTAGCCTCCATCAGGAAAAAGGTACTGCCCCGTGGTATGCGCGGATTTATCTGAAGCTGTGAAAAGCACTGTGTAAGCAATTTCTTCAGCGGTAGTCATTCGCTGACCCAACGGAATCCGACTGGTAATCTCTTTTAGTTTTTCTTCCGGATGTTCATAAGTATTCAGCCATCCGCGATACATGGGCGTCATGACTTCAGCGGGTAAAACTGCGTTTACCCTAATGCCATAGGGAAGGAGTTCTACCGCCCACTCTCGGGTTAATCCCAATTGTCCGGCTTTGCTGGCAATGTAAGCTGAAGAATTGCCCTGACCAGTAATAGCAGTTTTGGAACTGATATTGACAATGTTTCCCTTACTTTTAATCAGGTAGGGTAGGGCATAATGTGCCAGTGTAAAGTAATGAAATATATTATTTTGTATGGATTGCATGAACTGCTCTGGTGAGCCCTTTTCTAGCCCTACACTATCGTTATAACCGGCATTGTTCACCAATACATCAATCTTTCCAAATTTCTCTACCGTAGCATCCACTACTTTTTGACAAGCCTCTTTTTTGCTAAGGTCAGCTTGGACAAACAGACAGGAATGGCCCTTTGCAAGAAGCTCTTCTTCCAGCCCTTTTCCTTTTTCAAGGCTACGGTTAACGATAATAGGTACTGCTCCTTCTTTTACGGATTCGCGTACGATGGCTTCTCCTATGCCGCTGCCACCGCCGGTTACGATGATCACTTTGTCTGTCAGGTTGAGATCCATAGAGGAGAAAAAATTTAATGGTTGTGGTTTATGTAGAAAGTTGATAAAAATCTATAGCATTTCTGCCTAGTACCGCTGCCTGTTCATCCTGAGAAAGTTGGCTGATGTAGCTTTCCACAACGGCCATCACCTCTTCGTACTCACCAGCCAGACGGCATACAGGCCAGTCGGAGCCGATCATTAGTCTATCGGTACCGAAAGCCTCAAAAACAACATCAAGATAGGGATTAAAATCATCAGGCTTCCATTTATGCCAGTCTGCCTCAGTGACCATCCCGGAGAGTTTACAATATACGTTAGGGTACTCAGCCAGTGAGCGCATATTTTCTTTCCAGGGAGAAAGTTCGGCAGCAGCGATTCTCGGCTTAGCGATATGATCTACAACCAATCGGCTTTCTGGGAGGTAAGATACAAATTGCAAAGTAACAGGCAGGTGCTTTTCAAAGATCAGAATATCATAACTAAGGCCAAAATCATTAAGCATTTTAACTCCTCGCATAAAATCTGGCCGAAGCAGAAAATAATCATCTGCCTCATCGTGCACAATGTGCCTGATACCGCAAAGTTTGGGGTACTTTACGTAATGGGCCAGTCTGCTTTTTACATTGTAATCGCACAAATCTACCCAACCTACCACACCTTTGATATAATCATACTGCTTTGCCAGGTCTAACAAATAGTCAGTTTCGGCTTCACTTTGGCTAGCCTGCACCGCTACACAGCCGTCGTAGCCTGTTTTGTCCATTTCCGCCTTTAAATCTGGTGGGAGGTAATCCCTTGTGAGGACCTGCATGTCATTATTGATCCAGCCAAGTTTTGCGGGATCATATTTCCAAAAATGTTGATGAGCGTCTATATTAAGCATATCCTAATTTACCAAAAGACAAAAATGTAAAGACCAATCTCTAATTATTCTTTTGCCCCTGCTTGTTAAAATTTTGCGTCAGCTTAGAATTGAAAAATTTTTTTCATCTGAACCCATTTTTCTCCCGGACCAGCTTCTGGTAGAGGCTCCTGAAAACTGCCCATCAGATCTTCCCACTCCTGGCATCGTTCATCCAGTTCCAGATATTTTGGAAAGTTAACGTCGGGATCAAAGTCATCTTCCGTATGCATAAACATAAACAGTCTTCTACCCAGGCGATAGATTTTCATATCAAGGATGCCCACCTTTTTAAGAGAACTTATTACCTCCGGCCAGGGATGTGCATGATAATGCTCGTATTGCTTTATCGCTTCCTCCTCATCTTTCAGGTTAACCGACATGGCAAAGTCTTTCATAATTCAATGGTTCTGAGTGTTAGAGTGCGATAGCGTTATAGTATTTTGTATTAAGAACAACACCTTTCCAAGGCTACCATAACACTTTCGCACTAAGAACTATCAAGCTATTTGTATGCTTTGGCTACTTGTTTGGACGATCCAAGTCCTTCAATACCTAATTCAATCACATCACCAGGCTTGATAAACTGTGGAGGGTTGAAGCCTAAACCAACTCCTGCCGGTGTACCGGTTGAGATAACATCTCCCGGCATAAGGGTCATAAACTGACTGAGGTAACTTACCAGATGAGGAATCTTAAAAATCAGGTCAGCCGTGCTGCCATCCTGTTTGGTTTCCCCGTTGACGGTTAGCCATAAGCGTAAGTTATTGATGTCTGCTACCTCATCTTTTGTAACTACATAGGGACCAAGGGGAGCGAAAGAATCACAGCTTTTACCTTTCACCCACTGCCCGGCACGTTCCAGCTGAAAAGCTCTTTCACTATAATCGTTGTGCAATACATAGCCTGCTACATAGTCCATAGCATTGGCTTCATCTACATAACTTGTCTTCTTGCCAATCACAACACCTAATTCTACTTCCCAGTCAGTTTTTTTACTTCCTTTGGGAATAATCAGGTCATCATTGGGGCCAACAATAGAGGACGTAGCTTTGAAGAAAATGATAGGCTCCACAGGAAGCTCCATTTTGCTCTCAGCAGCGTGATCTCTATAATTGAGACCGATACATACGATCTTTCCCGGCTTATGGATAGGAGGAGCCAGTCTTTCCTGCTCACCCACCTGTGGGCAGTTGCTGATATTATCATCCAGCCATTTTTCAAGTCTATTAAGACCATCATTAGCCAGAAACTCTTCCGTAAAGTCTTCTCCAAATCCTGACACATCAAGTTTCTGTTCGTTGTGTAACACACCCGGCTTTTCTGATCCGGGATTTCCAAAGCGAAATAATTTCATGAGTTAGCTTAAATTATTGGTTAGGTACTATTTATTAACTGTTGAGCGTAATGAAGCCTCCATCAATGGGGTAGTTGCTGCCGGTGATGAATCCTGCTTCGTCTGAACAGAGAAACAATGCCAGGTGAGCAATCTCCTCTGGCTTCCCCATTCTTCCAATAGGCTGCGTTTTAGAGAGCTTTTCAAACATCTCATTTTCCTTGCCCGGATAGTTTTTCTTTAAAAATCCGTCTACAAAAGGAGTATGGACACGCCCGGGAGCAATACTATTACAGCGAATGTTATCTGCTATATAATCTTTGGCTACTGACAAAGTCATGGTGAGCACCGCTCCTTTGCTCATAGAGTAAGCAAAGCGATCGGCAATACCCAATACTGATGCTACGGATGCCAGGTTGAGTACTACACCTCCTCCCTGCGATTTCATATAAGGGATGCAGGCATGTAAACAGTTGTAAACACCCTTTATGTTAATGCTATAAATCCTGTCAAGATCTTCTTCGGTCGTGGTCTCCACGTTACCAATATGCGCTACGCCTGCATTGTTGACCAGTATGTCTATTTTGGTGTTTTCTTCAGCAATCTGTTGTATTACCTGCTTAACTTCTGCTTGTGTAGCAACATTGCAGAATTTGTAGATTGCTTCACCACCATTTGAGGTAATTTGCTCCACTACCTTTTGAGCAGAACTTTCGTCAACATCCAAGATATACACTTTTGCACCGTGACGAGAAAAAACTTCTGCTATACTTTTACCGATGCCACTTCCTGCACCTGTGATTATGGATACTTTTTGAGAAAGGTTAAATGCTTGCATGAGAAAAATAGGTATTCAATCCAAAAAAAGGCATATATGTTGTGCTAGTTCACCAAATCTACAAATAAACAGCAGATTTGCATGATACTTTTTGTATAGCACGCTGGCTGATAGAAAGCAAATTTATGAAAGTGATAATTTTTTAAGAACTTATGATTCATTAATTACTGTAATTATATTATTTGATTAATTTTATTATTGAAATAGTAAAATTTGAACTTTCTGTTCAGACATAGTTATTAATAGTAGAGCAGATTGATAAAAAAAAAGCTAAAATCCAGAAACAATAGATAAATATGAATGCTATAGCAGAGGTGGATTCAAAAGCTCTGATTAAAGAAGCTAAAAACGTATTGTTAAACAATAGAATAGGGAAGTTCACCAAACCAGCCCCGGCATTGTATCCCCATCAGTGGAATTGGGATGCAGGATTTATTGCCATTGGCTATGCTCATTTTGATATGGATCAGGCTGAGTCGGAGTTAAGGCATCTATTCAGCGGGCAATGGGCCAACGGTATGCTTCCGCATATCATTTTTAATCCTGAAGGAGATGGTCAGTATTTTCCAGGTATCAGCTTCTGGGAAACCTGGAGATCTTTTGATGCTCCTAAAGAGGTGGAAACTTCAGGGATTTCAAATCCTGCCGTACATGGCTTTGTATTGCAACGTATGTATCAGCTTGTAAAAGATAAAGGAAAAGCGATAAACTTTATCAGGGAAATGTTTCCCAAAATCAAGGCTATGCATGCCTACTTCTACAATGAGCGTGACCCCCATAATGAAGGCCTGGTTTATATTCGTCACCCCTGGGAATCTGGAAATGATAACTCACCCACCTGGGATGCTCCCCTTGAAACTATTAATTTCTCAAAAGTGAAGGTGCCTCCTTATACTCGTAAAGATCTAAATGCAGGACATGCCGAGCATCGCCCTACCAACCTGGATTATGATCGTTACATTTACCTGATTGATGTTTTCAGAAAAGGGGATTATCAGGAAGATAAAATTTTCAAGCTGACTCCATTTGCGGTTCAGGATCCGCTGTTCAACACCATTTTGATCAGATCCAACCAGGCAATGATAGAGTTGGGGGCTT
Source organism: Catalinimonas locisalis (assembly GCF_038039535.1). NCBI lineage: Bacteria > Pseudomonadati > Bacteroidota > Cytophagia > Cytophagales > Catalimonadaceae > Catalinimonas > Catalinimonas locisalis. The sequence continues at coordinate 119,724 of NZ_JBBPHP010000013.1, forward strand.
TGATTGGAGAAGATACAAAGGAGTTCAAAAACTGGAATGAAAAGTCTATCTCGGCTATGAATTCCAAACTGTGGAATGAAAGTACAGGTATGTATGATGCCTATGACCTAATCAATGAGAAAAAAATTGAGATGGAAGCTTCTTCCGGCCTGATGCCGCTTTATGCAAATGTTCCTTCCGAGAATCAGGCAAAGAAAATGGTAGATACATTGATGGGGCCCAAGTTTCATAGTAATGACAATCTGCCTTATTATTTATGTCCCTCTTTTACTCCTTTGAGTAGTAAATTTGATGCTAAAAAATATTGGAGAGGACCGGTTTGGATCAATATGAACTGGATGCTCTATCACGGACTTAACAGTTATGGCTATTCGCAGGAAGCTGCAATGGTGAAGTCAGATTCTATTGAGCTAATTAGTTACTATGGTTTTTACGAGTATTTTGACCCTAAAAAAGATGTAGTAAATAACAGACAAGGGTATGGTAGTCATCAATTTTCCTGGTCTGCCGCCCTCTGTTTGGATTTGCTGAATGAATAATTTTGATATGAAATCCACTGATGAGCCTTGGAGAATTTCTCCAAGGCTTTTTGTTTATAAACACTTACATAAAAAAGTGTAAACACTTAAATTTTATTGTTTTGCTCAAAATTATAAGAATTAATGAAGTAAAAATTAAACCACATGCTTACAATAATTTTGAGTAATAATTACTTTTTTACATAAGCATATATCACATTCCTATAATTGATATATACTAATTTGCCAAATATTACATCAAGTTGTAAACCTGTCTTTTTGTAATTAATCTCTTTTCTGTGGTTTTATGTGATATTTAGCTCTATTTCACGGAAGTATGAAGGGGCAAAACTCAAAAAATATTTCATCCTCATGTGAAGCTATTTTTTGTCCTTTTTTCTGCATGTCTCTTTTGTAATTTGGTCCTCAAAAATATCAAACATCTAATTCATCAAAATTATGATTACAACTAGCAAAGCACTTTACGCAGATAAATGTGCAGAAATTACTACTGAGGAAGGTATCATCATTGCAAAATGGAGTGGATTTCTAAATCTGGAAAGCACTAAAAAAGGTTGCGATTCAATGGTAGATTATGTGAGAAAAAATAAAATCACTAAACATTTGAGCGACCAAAGTACTCTAAAAGTTCTTTCCAAAGAAGTTCAGGGATATCTGGTATCTGAAGCTTTTCCTGCTCTGGATAAAGCAGGCTTAAGAAAATTAGCGGTCTTAGTATCGGAAGACGTATTTGCTAAAGCCACAGTAGACAATGTAAACTCAGCTACCATGATGGGTAACATCAAGGTAAAAACATTTAACACACGTAGAGACTGTATTGATTGGTTAAACGAATAGTCAATCTCTTGTAAAACCGGAGAGCTTTCCTTTCCGGTTTTTTTATTCCTTTTCATATAATCTTCACAATTATTTTCTTTTCACCCAAACCTAAAGTATCATGTCAGTTACCACCCCTGTTCAGGTTGATCCTTTTAAAATCATTCAAGTCGGATTAAGCTTCTGGTCATCCAAAACACTACTTGCTGCTACCAAGCTGGGCTTATTCACTTTGTTAAGTGAAAACCCTCTAAATGCTGAGCAGATAAAATTAAAGCTCGGGCTTAATAAAGAAGGTTTGTATGTACGTGATTTTCTTGATGCTTTATATTCTTTAGGCTTTTTAGAAAGAATTGGTAGTGGGACCACTGCTGTTTATCAAAATACTCCTGACACTGCGATGTTTCTTGATAAAAGTCAGCCTAGTTATCTGGGAGGCTTTCTGGAAATGGCTAATGACCGAGAGTACAAATTCTGGGGAGATTTGGAAGAGGGCTTGAGAACTGGTCAACCTCAGAATGAGGTCAAGTATACAGGTAAAGAATCCTTTGAGGCTATTTACGAAAAACCGGAAGCTTTGGCCCAATTTACTGAGGCAATGTCAGGTATACAGAAACTGAGCTTTATGGCGTTCGCAGAACGTTTTGATTTTTCTGCATACAAAACTCTGGTAGATGCTGGAGGTTCTGCCGGACTTCTCTCTGCACTGGTTGCACAACAGCAGCCTCATATGCATTGTACAACTTTTGATCTTCCACAGTTGGAGCCTTTTGCCAAAGCTACTGCTGAAAAGCATGGCGTTTCAGATCAGGTAAGTATACTCAATGGTGATTTTTTCAATGAGCCTTTTCCTAAAGCAGATATAGTAACTATGGGAAACATACTGCATAGTTTTGACCTGGAGAAGAAGAAGATGCTGATTGCCAAAGCTTATGATGCGCTTCCTGAAGGAGGGTGTCTGGTAGCTATAGAAATGATTCTGGATAACGAGCGTAAAGAAAATACCTTCGGTTTACTAATGTCACTGAATATGCTTATTGAGTCTGATAGTGGTTTTAATTACACGCAGAAACAATACGAAGAATGGACAAGTAATGCAGGTTTTAGTTCTGTAGAATTCATTTCTTTAGGTGGTCCGGTAAGTGCAGCAATAGCTTATAAATAACCTCAAAATTGGAATATGACTATGAAAACAATTTCGCTTGAGGTTCAGAGTATTCCTACTTTTGAGGAACAAAAGAAAATAGACCAGTATATCTGTTGCCTTGATCCTCTGCAATCAGACGACCGACTAAAAGCTGTACCCTCTCTAAATAAGAAAAAAGATACAATAGCACTGGTGCTAATGCTGGTAGATATGCTTCCATCTGTAAAAGAGGCAACCGATATGGATTTTTATGAGGCATGTGCGGCAATGCGCGATATTGGGATTATGCTTGGCTCCCTGAAACGCCATGGCGTAGAGCCTGTGCATGTGATTCCAGAACTGGAAGTCAAACTTAATATCTTAGCCGAAACTACTGATTTGCCTCCCAGAGATACCTTGATCCACTATGTGAGATGGAACCCTGAAGGAAAACGGCAGCGCACTTATACTGGCACTGAAGATGAGCGACAATTAATCAAAAGTGTCAGCATCGCTATACATCCTTTGCATGAAGCCATTCGCTCGCTCAATGATTTGTACCACATCCCTTTAAGTTCTGAAGACTTTATTCCTACGTGCGAAAGGGTAATTACTTATTTTGATGGCATGGTTCAAGGAATAGTCAATGCCAAAAGAAATGTAAGTCCTCAATACTTTGCTGAGGAGCTTAGGTTTTATTTTGATCCTATTGAACTGAACGATCGGGAATATCTAGGACCGGGTGCTGTGGAGATGCCAGTATTTGTTTTTGATCATATGCTTTGGAATTGCGATCTCGAAGATACTGACTATGATGAGTTTAAACAAGCTTATCTACCCTATAATCAGGCAGGAATGCGAGAACTGTATGATGCTTATCGGCATCTTCCCAGCCTGGTGAATAAGTGTATCTCAGAACTTGATCATGCAAATGAAATTTCAGAAATACGGCTGTTCAGTGCCCGGAGACTTGTTAAGTTGTTTAACTTACTAAAGAGCTTCAGAGCACCTCACAAAAAGATGGCAGATGAGGCCTATGAACACGCTGCCAAAGATGCTTATCGAGAAAAAGGTAGTGGTGGTTACGAACCTGGTATATTACATTATATCCTGAATCTTAATCTACAGGCATTGGAAAGATTAAAAAACAGCATTCATTGGTACGAAGAAAGACAGCCATTTCAGTCATAAAATAGCAGGGCCTCTCTTTTATCAGAGAGGCTTTTTATTACCTGTCATTAGACCAGCAAATAGATTCCAGGCCAAGTGTCCTGTTCTAAGCACAGTTTTACATTGCTAACGCATAAATAGCTTAGCCAGCTTTTTCTTACCTTTTTCGTAAGGTGGATAACGTAGAGGTAGGTCTAGCCAGGTACCGGTTTTCATGATGCTTTTTCGGTGACTAAATGTATCAAAACTTTGCTTACCATGATAGGCACCATAGCCACTGCTTCCGATTCCCCCAAAAGGCAGGTCAGGATTACTCAAATGAACAATAGTATTGTTTACTGCTCCTCCTCCAAATTGTACACTTCTTCGGATTAGCTTTTCATTTTTCTTGTCAGAAGTAAAATGATAAAGTGATAATGGATGAGGATTTTTGGAGATTGTCTCTATCACATCTTCATAAGTTGAAAATGTCAATACAGGAAGAATAGGTCCAAAAATCTCTTCCTTCATAATTGGACTCTCCATATCTACATCTTCCATAAGGGTAGGCTCAATGAACAAATTCTTTTCATCAGTTTTGCCACCATAAATAATTTTGCCCTGTTCAAGGTACGCAGCCAGCGTATCAAAACGCTTACGATTTAGAATATGTCCATAGTCTTGATGGTCAGGATGAAGATCACCATAAAACTGCTCCAATGCATCACGAAAGTGAGCGATAAATCCATCCTTAATAGTTTTTTCCAAGAGCAGATAGTCAGGGCTTACGCAGGTTTGCCCGGCATTAAATATCTTTCCCCAGGCTATCCTTCGGGCAGCGACTTTAAGGTTGGCAGTATGATCTATTATGGCAGGACTTTTACCCCCTAATTCTAAAGTTACCGGAGTAAGTTTTTCAGCAGCTTGTTTTGCGATAGCTTTTCCTACGGGAACACTTCCGGTAAAGAAAATATGGTCAAAACGATATTGATCCATTAGTTGAGGAACCACTTTAGCCCCCTCTCCCTGAATTACACTAATATATTTTCTGTCAAAAGTATGGCTGATCATATCCTCAATAACGTTGGCAGTATAGGGAGTAAGCTCTGAGGGTTTAAGCAATACTGTATTACCGGCGGCGATTGCACCAATCAGCGGGGCTATTAATAACTGAAAAGGGTAGTTCCAGGGACCAATAATCAGGCTGACCCCCATCGGCTCTTTGTAAATCTTACTTTTGGAGGGAAAATGTACCAGTGAAGTTTTTACGCTTTCCGGCTTCATCCACTTTTTTAAGTGCTTTAAGGTGTGATTAACCTCAGCATACAAAAGTCCTACTTCGCTGGTAAATGCTTCAAAATCAGGTTTATGTAAGTCGGCTTTGAGCGCCTGACAAATGTCATACTCATAACCTACAATTGCGCCTTTAAGCTTTTGGAGCTGCTCTTTTCTGAAGGCATATGAATGCGTAGCACCGGAAGCAAAGAATGTCTTCTTATCTTCAAAATATGCATTGGCAGTAGTTTCATTCCGCCTTTGTTGTACAGTTGCTGTATTCATTTTATTCTGATCTTTATTCTTATCATCTTACTGAAATTTTGCTGTTCAAGTTTAAAAAAACAACCTTGCCGTGCATCCCGATGTTTATTTGAATCAGTTTCAAATTGTGAAAGTCTCATCTGATTTAGATAGACTATGGCTATATTCGTCAAAAAAGAAAAAATGATAAATCAGAAGAAGCCGAAGTCTGAAGACAAACTGCACGGGGCCAATACCTCTCTGGGCAAATTTCAGGATTATCTGGGTGAATTCGTATACGGTGGAATAGATGGTAGCGTCACTACTTTTGCCGTAGTTGCAGGTGCGGCAGGAGCAGATTTAGGCGCAGCCGTGGTATTGATTCTGGGCTTTGCCAATTTAATTGCAGATGGGTTTTCTATGTCGGTCGGTGCCTACTTATCTACCAAAACAGAAAGGGATAATTACCAAAAACATAAAAATATTGAGTACTGGGAAGTGGATAATTTACCGGAAAAAGAAGTAGAAGAAGTAAGAGAAATCTATGAGGCCAAAGGTTTTGAAGGTGAACTCTTAGAACAGGTAGTGGCTAAGATTACCGAAGACAAAGACCGCTGGGTGGATATTATGATGAAAGAGGAACTGGAGATGACGCCGGAAACCAAATCACCCTGGACAATAGGTTTGGTGACTTTTCTTTCATTTATAGTCGTAGGCTTAGTTCCTTTGATTGTCTACGTTTACAATTATCTACAGGGAGTAGACATACAACATACCTTCATGATTGCCAGTATCTTAACCTCCCTGGCTTTCATTGGGATTGGATGGTTAAAGAGCTTTGTAAACCAGACCAACCGCTTTCGTAGTATTATGGAGACGCTTTTATTAGGTGCGTCAGCCGCTGTGTTAGCGTATTGGGTAGGAAATGTACTGGAAAAAATGGTGAGTTAAGAGGTAGATAAAAAGCTTTTTTAAACTACAAAGCAAGCATTACCCAAGTAGTCTGGGCAAAAAAAAGAACTGGAGTTTGCCTGTGTTCTAAAGAAATAGCTCCAAGCCTGTTCTTGAAGGCTATAAACATACATTTGTATAATATTACAAATACACACTTAGCGTTGATACACCATAGTTTCGCCATTGCTTCTACCCATACTATTACATAAAAATGAAAGCCATCCAATTTGAGAAATACGGACCTCCTGAGAAAGTTCTTTCTTTGAGAGAAATAGAAAAACCATCTCCCAAAGAAAATGAAGTGCTTATAAAAATTGAGGCTACCGCAGTCAATGACTATGACTGGAGCCTTGTGAGTGGCAAACCTCGTTTGTACAGACTGATTTTTGGTTTCTTCAAACCGAAGCATCAAATAGCAGGAATGGAACTGGCAGGAAAGGTTGAAGAAATTGGTGCTGATGTCAAAAATCTAATAGTTGGTGATGCAGTGATGGGTGATACCTCGGAGTATGGATTCGGAACTTTTTCCGAATATATGTGCATCAACCAAAATGCTGTAATCAGGAAACCTGAAGCAATCAGTTTTGAAGAAGCTGTCGCCCTTCCTCATGCATCCACGCTCGCTTTGCAAGCCCTCAGAGACGTAGGAAAAATTCAGCAGGGTGAAAAGGTTTTAATCAACGGTGGAGGAGGTGGTGTCGGAACGATAGGGCTACAATTAGCAAAGCTTTACCATTGCCATGTAAGCGGAGTGGATGCTCAGGAGAAACTGGAAATGATGAAGTCAATCGGATTTGATGCAGTCATGGACTATAAGCAGGTAAATTTTACAAAAACCGGTGAGCAGTATGATCTGATTTTGGATTGTAAAACCAACAAATTCCCTTTCTCTTATTTGAGAGCGCTAAAGCCACACGGTAGATATATTACTATTGGCGGTACCCCCGGGGGCTTAATCAATGTGCTTTTCTGGGGTAAACTTATAAGCCTATTCTCAAAGAAAAAACTTCAGATTCTTAGTCTGAAGCCCAATAAAGGGCTGGACTATATCTGTGAGCTTGTAAAGCAAAACAAAATCAAATGCGAAATTGATGGTCCATATTCTCTTGAGGAAGTCCCAAGATTGATTCAGTATTTTGGTGAGGGTAGGCATAAAGGTAAAATTGTGGTAAGAACCAAAGCATAGTAACAAACATCAAAAGAAGGTTTCTAACCTAGCATGTGCTCTCGCCTGACAGGAATGCCTAACAATACTTTACACATTTGCATAGCTTTTCTTTTTGCCTAGTTTTATGAGCAAAATCAAGTAAACATGAGGAAGATATTGTGGTCTGCTCTGCTGTTGCTGGGCATTGCCTGTCATAATCAACAGACTGAAGAAAAAAAGGAAAGCAATCTTCCCGGAAACGCCCTGGCTACACAGCATTGCGGAAGCTGTCATGCTTATGTATCTCCTGATCAACTGCCCAAAGCAGTGTGGGAAAAGCATGTCCTTCCTGCCATGGGTTTTCGTATGGGTATCTTTGAGGGTTCAGGTCCTCCCGATAGTCTGTTTGAAGAGGGCAAAGCGCGCCAAGTGGTGCAAAATGCCAATATCTATCCTTTGGAGCCTATTCTTGCTCAAGCAGACTGGGAAAAAATTGTAAACTACTATCTTGAAAATTCACCTGAAACCCTAGCTGTTTCCTCTAAAGAAAAGCCCATCCAAATCGGTTTACCACATTTTACCTATAAGCCCTCTCAATATTCGGTAAGGCCACCGCTCTGTACGATGGTCAAAATCATTCCCGAACGCGCACAGATTGCTTTCTCTGATGGCAAAGACAATGTAAGCCGCCTGGTGATGTTGAATCAGGAAATGGAAAAGCAGTACGAGGTATTTATGCCGGGAACCCCGGTTGATTATCAGGTTCTGAATGATACGGCATATCTTACGACCATCGGCAAGAAGGTATTTCCTTCCGATCATGCGCAGGGCGTAGTGGAGAAAATTTTCAGTGCAAGTCAGGAAGAGAAACCTGATAGGTCAAGCATGCTACTGGAGAAATTGCAACGTCCGGTTCATGTCACTTATAGTGATCTTAACCTGGATGGCAGAACGGACATACTGGTTTGTGACTTCGGCAACCTACTGGGTAAGCTAGCCTGGTATGAAAATATGGGATACAACCAATACAATATTCGTTATTTGAAAAAAGAACCAGGCGCTACACTTACGGTAGTTAAAGATATTGATGAGGATGGTCTGCCGGACATCATTGCGCTAATGGCGCAGGCGCAGGAAGGTATCTTTCTGTTCAAAAACAGCCCGGGTGGTTTTTTGAAAGCACAGCCGCTGCTTACATTTTCTCCGCTCAACGGCTCAACCTATTTTGAGCTGGTAGATTTTAATCAGGACGGGCATCTGGATATTCTCTATACCTGTGGCGACAATGCGGATACTTCGCCTGTTCTCAAGGATTATCACGGAATATATATTTACCTCAATGATGGTAACTTTCAGTTTAAGGAGCATTGGTTTTATCCGCTGAATGGAGCATACAAAGCACTGGCGCGGGATTTTGATCAGGATGGAGATATGGATATTGCCGCTATTTCTTTTTTTCCTGATTATTCGCGAACACCGGAAGAAAGCTTTGTGTATCTGCAAAATGGTGGTGAGATGGATTTCACTGCTTTCTCCTTTCCTGAATCTACCGCTGGACGCTGGATGGTGATGGATGCCAACGATATGGATCAGGATGGGGATATTGATCTGGCACTTGGCGCTTTTGTAAGTTTTTTTCCTGAAGGAGACATCACTGGCTTGTACCAGAAGTGGATAGAAGAAAGTCCTTCGGTGGTTCTGTTGGAGAATACGATACGTAAATGATTTTTACTTTAGATGGTATTTTTACCAACTGGCCTTATTAGATGTATATGCAGTTTTAGGCAAAGCCAGGGGTTAGTTAAGTGGGCAAGACTTTTTATGAAAAGTGCATGGCATACTTCTATTAATTTTGAGAAATGGTATACATAATTGTAAACTCAGGGAAGCAGCTTAATCCGCTATTTATGCCCCTTTCCCCTTAATTTTTCGTACTTTTGCTGTATGAAAAATATTCCACTTTACATAGATAATCAGCACTATCAAGGATCAGGACAAAGCTTTAAGAATTATAATCCTGCCACCGGAGAAGCTATTCACCAAGTAAGCGGAACATCTCCCGATGATTTTGAAAAGGCTATTGAATCCGCCAAGCGAGGTTTCAAAGTTTGGTCAGCCATGTCGCCTACTGAAAGGGGACGTATCTTGCACAAAGCTTCTCAAATTCTGAGGGAGCGTAATGACGAACTCGCACGTTTGGAAACGTTGGACGCGGGAAAACCTATTCGCGAAGCATTGGAAGTAGATGTGATTTCGGGAGCAGACTGCCTGGAATACTATGCCGGAATCGCTGCCAGCCTGCACGGGGATCATATTCAACTGGGTGGCGACTTTGCCTATACCCGCCGGGAGCCTTTGGGGATCTGTGCCGGAATCGGTGCCTGGAATTATCCTATCCAGATCGCCTGCTGGAAAGCTGCTCCGGCTCTGGCCTGCGGCAATGTGATGATCTTTAAGCCTGCCGAGCTTACGCCACTCACCGCCCTTAAGCTGGGAGAAATTTTTACCGAAGCAGGTCTGCCCGATGGGGTCTTTAATGTTATCCAGGGTGATGCGGTAGTGGGTCAGATGATGACCGGACATCCTGACATTGCCAAAGTATCCATTACCGGAGAGGTAGGCACCGGAAAAGCAGTGATGGCTGCTTCTGCTACCACATTAAAAAAGGTTACGCTGGAATTAGGGGGCAAGTCTCCCATCATTGTTTTTGATGATGCTGACCTGGATGAAGCGGTTTTTGGCGCAATGCTGGGCAACTTCTATACGCAGGGAGAGATTTGTAGCAACGGCACCCGGGTATTTGTGCATGAATCAGTGAAAAAAGCTTTTATGGAAAAGCTGATTCAGCATACTAAAGCCCTCAAAGTAGGTGACCCTTCCGATCCAGATACGCAGGTAGGCGCTTTGATCAGCAAAGATCATTTTGAAAAGGTGATGCAATATATCTCCCTGGGGCAGGAGCAGGGTGCTGAACTGGCATGCGGAGGAAAGCAGGTAGAAGTAAAAGGTTGTGAAGGCGGATATTTTGTAGAGCCCACCATCTTTGTGGCTCCTGAAGACAACTTACGCATCGTGGAAGAAGAAATCTTTGGTCCGGTGATGACAGTGCTAACCTTTAAGGAAGAGGAAGAGGTATTACAAAGAGCTAATAATACACCTTTTGGTTTGGCTGCCGGTGTGTTTACCAAAGATCTGAGGAAAGCCCACCGCATGGTGGCTGGCCTGGAAGCTGGCATGTGCTGGATCAATACTTTTAACATCAATCCGGTAGAAATTCCATTTGGTGGGTACAAGCAATCCGGTATTGGTCGGGAGAACGGTTTGGCAGCCATAGAACATTATACACAAATAAAAACAGTTTATGTGGCCATGGATAAAATGGTCAATCCATTCTGAAAATCTATTAAAAACGAATGAAATACGATTATATCATCGTGGGCGGAGGAACCGCCGGTGTGGTTACGGCTTACCGTCTTGCCGAAAAAAAAGCTGGGAAAGTGTTATTGATAGAAGCCGGAATCTCGGATGAAAAACGGGAAGATGTACTGCAACTGAAGCAGTGGTCTACCTTGCTGGAAGGTGACCTGGACTATGATTTTACTATTGCACCACAAAAACACGGCAATAGCAATATGCGTCACAGCCGAGCTAAAGTGATGGGAGGGTGCAGTTCGCATAACTCTGCCATTGCCTTCCAGGCTCCTGACTATGATTTTGAGGAGTGGACGAAGCTAGGTGTGGAAAACTGGACACCGCAGCAAGTTCGGCTATTCTATGACAAAGTACTGGAAAAGGTTAATCTGGAGAAGTCAGACTCCGAAAATGCCTGCGGCAAAGCCATGATTGAAGCCAGCGAACAATTTGGTATTCCTGCACAGGATTTTGAGCAGGGAAACTATCACCATAGTGCCGGATGGTTTTCGCTGAACAAAAAAGGAGGATTAAGACATTCCAGTTCGGTAGCTTATCTGCATCCTTATGATCAGATTCCCGAAGACCTGACCCTCATCACGGAAACCTTCGCTACCAAACTTCTTATGGATGAGCATAAAAAGGTTACAGGAGTAGAAACCAACAAAGGGACTTTTGAGGCAGAGAAAGAAGTAATCCTTTCCGGCGGTGCTTTTCATACCCCTCATCTGCTCATGCTTTCCGGCATAGGTCCGGCCGAGCATCTTAAGGAAATCGGCATTCCTGTGGTACAAAATCTTCCGGGAGTAGGAGAGCATCTGGTAGATCATCCCGAGGGGGTGATTATGTGGGAATCTGCTCAGCCAGTGCCAGAGGTTACCGCTCAGAAGTATGAGATTGGTATTTTTTGCAAGACCAAAAATGATCTTCCCATAGCCGACCTGATGTTTCATTTTGGCACCGAAGCTTTTGATATGCATACTGTGCCTGCCGGTTACCCAACCGCAGAGCAGGCCTTTTCACTTACTCCCAACGTCATGCAGGCCAAAAGTGAAGGTACAGTCAGGTTGCGTTCAGCCAATCCACAAGATGCACCTCTGATTGACCCTAAGTATTTCACTGACCCAGAGAGTTATGACATTCAGGTGATGATGGAAGGAATCAAAATTGCCCGTAAGATCGCTGAGCAGCCTGCACTAAAACCCTGGATCAAAAGCGAACTAGCTCCTGGGCCTGAGATACAGACTGATGATGAGATCAGAGAATATATTTACAAAACGCACAACACGGTCTATCATCCGGCTGGTACCTGTAAGATGGGTGCTGAAGAAGATGAAAGGGCGGTGACAGATTCTCGCCTGAAGGTGAAAGGAATTCAAAATTTGCGGATCGCGGATGCTTCCGTTTTTCCAACCATCACCAGCATCAATCCATGCATCACCTGTATGATGATAGGCGAACGCTGCGCTGACTTTATTCTTCAGGATAAATAATAAAAATAATTGCCTACCCCAGCTTACGTAGCACTTGGGGTGGGCTTATAAATATCATGTTTTCATATTTACAGATTCAGTTCAAGTGAGTTTATCTTGCACCTTCACTAATTGAAAAGCGTTATCTTTAGAAAAAAGCTTATGACAACTATCGCAGAAATTAAATCTACACTTCACCAGTATATTGTAGAAACCGATGATATAGAAGTTTTGAACCAATTGCGGGTTTATTTTGAGAATTTAACCCAACAACAAGCAAAAACAGTGGCCTATACAGCAGATGGAAAAGCGCTTTCACGAGAAGCTTACCGAAAAGATCTGGACGAGGCTATTGAACAGGCAGATCGTGGGGAAGTTATAAGCCAAAAGGCTATTGAGCAGGCAAAACCATGAACAAGAGAGAAGTAGTCTGGACACTTAAAGCCCAATTTGCTTTAGATCGCCACTACGCTTACTTGCATGACATATCACCACAACAGGCATGGAAAGTACGTCAGGAAATTATACGCATTACCAAGAGTTTATCAGAACAAGCAGAAATTTATCAGTTGGATGAATATTATCCTGAAAACCCAGGCAATATCAGACGCTTTTTCCGATGGAGCTACCGGATAGTTTATCAGGTTAGAGAACAGCAAGTAGTTATTTTGAATATATATCACACCAGCCAAGCCCCTGAAGAATAAAGTTGCAACCTTAAACTTTAGGTTACCCCAGCTTACGCAGAGCCTGGGGTGGGCATTGTTTCTGACTCAAACGGGAAACCAGCAAAATAGTAAGTAATCCGCTGACCATTGCTAAAGTACGGAAAGGAAAAAGCACTGTGCCATCTTCCAACGTCATAGGGAAGGGAATGATACCTGCCAGCCCTAAAGTGGGTTCGCCTCCTCCAAATCGTAAGAATACCGAGACAATAAGTCCGGCTATAGCGCCGTAACGATTGGCTTTTTTGTCAAAAAGGGCACAAACCAGTTGAGGAAATAAAATGCAGTAGACAAAGTCGCTGCACAAAAACCAGAGGGCGTAAACACTTTTCACCTGCAGGGCAATCAGCGTAGCCGATACCCCAATGATCCAGATTACCTTTTTGATCACTCGCGATAAAGTTTGTGAATCTACTTTGGGCCTCAGCAAGGTGCGGTAAAGGTTCCAGGAAGCCATAGAGGAAGCAGAAAGGATAGAAGAGTCTACCGACGACATGACAGCGGCGGCAATGGCTCCCAGCCCAATGGTAGCCACGATAGGGTTAGTCAGATATCGGACCACATAAGGTAGCGTAAGTGCAGCTTCTTCAGGAGGTGCTACCCCAAAAGCATTCCAATCCGCTACATTACCAATCACGCCAATCATGATGGCCGGAATGGCTGCCAGTAAACAAACAAAGCCTGCTATGATGGAAAGTCGCATGGCTACCTGCTCGTTCTTAGAAGCCAGTACCCTTTGAAAATATACCTGCCAGGGAATTCCCCCAAAGATCAGAAGCAGGGCAGAGTCGCACCAGTTCCAGTAATAATCTCCCCAGGCTTCATTTTTCCAGCCATCCAAAGGGGGCAGTAGATTGGCCAGAATACCTTTGTTTTCCTTATAAGTGCTCCAGGCATACTCCCAGCCACCTACTTTGTCCAGAGCAAAGGGGATGACCAGTGTCAGTCCAACCAGCAATAATATCATTTGGATGACGTCAGTAAAGGCCACAGCCCAAAGGCCTCCCAAGGCAGTGTAAGCAATGGCTATTGCTGCCGAAACAATGATGGAGGGAACAAAATCCATCCCCAAAACTGTCCCAAAAGTAGTGCCCAGCGCAGTAAGAATTGCTGATGTCCAGAACAGCTCACCAGAAATCGCTGGTAAGGAAAGTACCGCAGCTACTTTTTTACCAAAGCGCTGCTCCAATGGATCAACCATCGTCTTAAATTCGTAACGGCGCATCTTACGGGCAAAGAATAAGCCTCCGATAATGAGACTAAGCGCATATCCCCAGGGTGCCTGTACCCAGGCTATTCCTGATGAACTGGTGTACTCGGCAGTGCCGTTGATGTATCCGCCACCCACCCAGGTAGCACTCATGGTAAATACAGCTACGCCTAAAGGTATTGACCTGCCCGCCAGCATTACACTGTTTTCGTTCTCCTCTCCCTTCATGGAGGCTGCGTAAGTACCAATGTAAAAAATCACAGCGTAGAAAAACATCATGGCAATAAAACCCGGCCAGTAAACCGCCCTGCCCATCCAGTGCATGATAGCACCCAGCAGCAGCAGGATAATCATAATGGCAATGGAAGGAAGTAGTTTTTTGAATAGTGTAGATGACATCTTGTAGAAATGGACGATAGTTTGATTTGACAAAAGCCCTCAAATGGTTTGGGCTCATAAACTAGTACTAATCTGTGTGTAGAAAAAAGTAAAGGCCCAAAACTAGGCCTTCACAATTTTACCAGACTTAAAAAAAACCTTATTCCCAACCAAAAATCTGTTCCAGATTAGGGTTGAGTACCACATCAGACTGTGGGATAGGACGATAATAATATTTAGGAGCGACGAATGTACCACGGTCGGCCATGGTCTGAATGGTACCGGAGTTACCGTTTTCAAGGAAAACACCCACATCTTCACCAAAAGCTCCGGCACGATAGTAAACCAGCTGTTCACCCAGTTCATTTACCTCTTTATTTTCTGGAATAGATTCAGAAGCATCTATCAGGAAGATGTCATCTATGTCATCACCGGTAAGGTCATATTTGCCCAGAGAAGGAAAATAAATACCTTCAGGCTCATTTTCCAGTAATTCACCTGCTCCCCAACGCATCAGGTCATCAAAACGGAAGCCTTCCAGTGCCAGCTCAACTCTACGTTCACGACGAATTTCCAATAACACATCTTTCTGCTGTGAGGTGATGTTAGGATAGCGAGCAGCCTGCATATCATCAACCATAGGGTTGATGCTAAGGTCAGGCATTCCTACTCTTGCTCTCAGCAGGTTTACGGTCATATCCAGGTCAGCCTGGGTAAGTTCGCCTAGCTCAGCTTTGGCCTCCGCATATATTAGTAAGGGTTCAGCAAAACGGAGCACCGGATAATCTGCACTATTCTGTACTGTAATATCTGTATCGTTAATAAAACCTTTGATCTGGTGATAACCTGTAAAGCTCTTGGCTAACTCCTGCACATATACTCCGGCACCCTGCACATAAGTTGAGGTGTTTTCCAGCACCCATCCCGGATAGGCATAGGTCTGAGAAAGACGAGGGTCACGGTTCTGAAATTCTTCCACAAATAAGTTGGTCTCATAACCAGGCTGATCGGTATAGTACGAACCATCCGTCATCAGGTAAGCTTGTAAGAGATCTTTGGTCGGGCATACCTCATAGTTACCAAATGTATAGGCCCACCACCCGCTGTTGAGAGTTTCATTTTCAAAGGCACGCACCAAAATAACTTCAGAATTACCTCCCAGATTGGTGTTGTTAAATAGACTTGCATAATCATTTGTAGGGTTGCCTGTGTTATGTAGGGCAAAGCCTCCATTGTCAATGATGTCTTGTGCTATATCTCTGGCCAAAGTAATAAACTCATCTGCAGTGGCCTGCAGGTTGAGTTCAGGATGATACTTTCGGTAAGTTCCTTCGTACAATGCAAAACGGGCAAGGTAAGTTTTCACAACCCAGCTGTTTACAGCGCCTTCTAGAGATTCAGCATCCACATTCTCAGCGGCGAAGGTAAAGTCGTCCATAATGTTCTGTACTACCTCTACACGAGAATCTCTACCTTTGAGGAGCAGTTCTTCATCATTGGATTCAATCACCTGATCATACCAGGGTACATCAGAATAGCGCTTTATTTTGTCCACATAAAAGCGAGCACGGAAGAATCTACCCAAACCTTCAAAGTGATTCAGGCGACTTTCAGACAAATCTGCATTACCGAAATTTTCCAGAAAGTAGTTAATATCCCTGAGTCTGTCCCATTCCCAGCCACCGGCAATGGTAGTAGATGAAGGATCACCGATCATCATATTTTTGATTTCGGTAACCCCGGTAGTCACAGCATTATCCGTTGAACGGTCCTCAATCAGCTGACCATGCGCAGGAAAGTCATACAGGCCGTAAATGTAAAGGTCCAGATCTTCTTCAGTATTGAAGAAGTTTTCTTTGCCAATAGATGTTTCCGGTACCCTGTCCAGAAACTCGTCATTACATGCTGCCACCAGTAGCAAAAGGCTGGCCGCAAACATTGATTTATATAGCGTATTCATTATTGTTCTCATCTTTTTTAGAAGTTAACATTCAGTCCGACAGCAAACCTTCTCTGCACAGGATAGGCATACCCGCTTCCTACTTGTCTTGAATTTCCTTGAGAAGGATCGTAGTTGTTGTTATCATTGATCGCTTCAGGATCGTAATAATCCCGGAGTTCTGACCACTCAAATACATTCTCACCACTGATAAAAACTCTCAGGCGGCCAATACCTACTCTATCCATTAAGGTCTGAGGAAGTGTATAGCCTATGGTCAGATTTTTAAGTCTCAGGTAAGAGCCATTCAGCAGGTAACGGGTCTGAGGAATGGCTAACCCCTGAGCCTGGTCAATACGCTCTCCGAGATTACGGTCTGCCAGCCAGGCTTGTAATACGGGGTAGTAAGCATCCAGATTCTGATCGGCAAGCCCTGCTTCAATGTATGATTGTGAATGCTGAGCACGTTCTACATCGCTATCGGCGGTGCCACGGTAGAAGTCATTCAGGTGTGCATAACCACCGGCATAAGGCTGCTGGTAGAATCCCCAGTACAGGTAATCCTGAGGATAGTAGTCACGCTTGGCTACGCCCTGGAAGAAAGCACGTACATCAAAACCTTTCCATGACATGTTAAGGTCCAGTCCAAAGCGGTAGCGAGGGGAGATATTTCCGATCACGCTCAGGTCTTTGGGATCATCTACGGTAGTTCCTTTTTCAATAGCACCATTACCATCTTGATCTATGTATTTTGGCCAGCCGGGAACGATAGTAAGCGCTCCCCAGGGGACGATAGCCGTTTGATCCAATTGCTGTATTTCATCCTCCGATTCAAATAAGCCATCACTTTCCAGCCCCCAAATCTCTCCCAGGTCCATACCCTCATAGTATTGAGTAAGGTTGCGGTTAGGGTTATCAAAGTTGGTGATGGTGGCGCGGCTGTCTGATAATATAAACTTAGTATTGAAGCTTAATGGACTGCCTCCTACGTTGAAGTCGTTACGGTAGTTCAGCGCCAGTTCCCAACCATTGTTACGCAAGTCAGCAGCGTTTTCGGAAGGTTCCGCAGCACCCAGTACATCGGGAAGATCTCTACCCAGCGTGAGCATACCAATGGTGTTTCTTTCATAGATATCAAAATTGGCAGTAAGCCTGTCTCCAAAGAAGCCAAGATCAACACCAAAGTTAACCGTATTTACCTGTTCCCAGGTGTAGTTAGGTGATACCAGACCAGGAGAAGATATCTCCTGAGGACGATTTCCACCGATCAGATAATCAGACTGGTAAGCGGCCATCGTAGGGATATAACCATAATAATTAGAGCTGGAAACAGCCTGGTTACCCAAAGATCCATAAGATGCCCTAAGTTTGAAAGTGCTCATGACAGTGCTCAAAGGGTCAAAAAACTGTTCCTGGTCTATTCTCCAGGCGGCAGACGCTGATGGGAAGAAACCAAATCGCTTATCTTCAGGGAAACGAGAACTTCCGTCATAACGGCCGTTGAATTCCACAATGTAGCGGTCAAGTAAGATATAGTTCAGGCGATAGAAAGCTCCACGAATGGCCCAGTCACCTATGATTTCACTCACATTGGCATCACCGGTAGCCAATGCAATGGTGGGTAGAGAAGAGGAAATCACATTATTACGTTCAGCACTGAAAAATTCTGAACGGTAGTACTCCTGATTATAGCCGACAATAGCTGTAAAGTCATGGACCCCTACTTCTTTGTTGAATGTACCATAGACATTGAAAACGTTATAGTCTTCAAAACCGGCGCTGCGATGGGCAAAGTTCTGACCTTCTTCACGAACATCATCTGGTCCAAATCCTATGTTATACTTGTTCGTCTGGTAGTTGAAGTTTGTGCTTCCGCGACGATAGGTATAGTCCGCGTTTACTTTAAATAGATCATCCCAAAAAGATAGTTGAGCAGTAAAACGAGATTGCAGACTGTTGTATCTTTCGGAAGTAGATCCTCCATCCGACATACGGGCAGCTAGTCTGCCAGTAGCATTATTACCCCAGGTTCCATCAGGGTTTACATGCCAGTCGGTGGGCCAGAGGTTATAAATTTCCCAGAAAGATGAACCTCCTGCCCCTTGCTGTAGGGTATTGGCCAGCAAGCTACTGTTGACAATGGCTGAAGGTTGCTGGCGGGTAGTGTTAGTAAGAAAAGTGTTGTTGCCTAAAGTAAACCAATCGGTAACATCATAATCTACTTTACTTCGGAAGCTATAACGGTCAAAGTAGTCATCCGCAACTTTGATCACTCCATTCTGGCGGTTGTAGTTACCAGAGATAAAATAGCGGGCTTTTTCAGACATACCATCTACGGATACCGAGTGGTTTTGAGAAAAACTGCTTTCTGACATAAAGTAGTTACTCCAGTCACGGTTACCCATGTACTCCCATTGCTCGCTATTGGTTAAGTCTTGCCTTACCGGAGCAATAGAAGGATCCTCAGAACGCTGTTTGGCATAAAGATAAGTTTGATCGGTATAATTGTTATAATCCCAGGGAGTATTATCAGTGGCAGTTTCTGCCAACCTGAGGTAAATGTAGGGATCGGTGATTTTTTCAGGTACTATGGTAGGTCTGTCCCAGGAGAAATTATTGGAATAGCTTACGCTTACGCCTTCTTCATCGCCCATTTTGGTAGTGATTAAGATCACACCAAATGCAGCTCGGGCACCGTAGATTGCTGCAGCTGAGGCATCTTTAATCACCGAAATATTTTCAATATCCTGAGGAGAGATTCTGTTGAGTTCTACTGCATCAGAAGGTACTCCATCAATCAGAATCAAGGGGTTTCCGCCATTGATGGAGGTTAGTCCGCGAATGTTGATATTGGCAGCGGCACCAGGTTCTCCTGAAAGGAAATCAACGTTCAGGTTTGGGATAATACCTTGTAAACCCTGGGAAATGTTGGAGATAGGTCGGTTCTCAATCACCTCGGCATCAATCTGATCTACTGCACCGGAGAGGTTTACTTTTTTCTGGGTACCGTAGCCTACTACTACAACTTCATCCAGTTGTGCAGCGTCTTCAGACAGCTGTACATTCATCTGAGATTGGTTATTGACAGGTACTTCCTTGGTTTCATAACCTACAAAGCTGAAAATGAGCACATCATCTCCTGCAGCCTGTAAGTTGAAGTTTCCCTGTACGTCAGTTATTGTTCCCTGACCAGATCCTTTGATCAAGACATTGACCCCTGGCAGGGGGGAATCTTGCTCATCCAGCACTTTACCACTTACGGTTTGAGACTGGCTGAAAACGAAAGCCGGAAGCATGCACAGCAAAGCAGCAAATGCTGTTGCACAGGCAAGCTTCAGAAGCTTTTGTGATAGGTCGAATTGTTTCATTACGATTTTTTTTGGTGAATTGAAATCATTTCAAATGTAGGAGAGATTTACCGCAGTGTATATAAGGGATATTCAGAATGCCTGTAGATATCGTTAAGCCAAGGCTACAAATCTTCACGAATCAGAAACAAATCTTCACGAATCACATGTAACTAGTTGTTTTACAGTAATTTAAGTAGTATTTTATTTTTCGGTTAAATCATAGTTTCGCTGCTTAACTTTTGCATAACACGGTCTACATGTATTAATCCGGAATTATAAGTACCTTTGTGCTTGCATATGATCAGAATATCGTCAGCCTTATTTGTTTTATTTTTCACAAGCTGCCTCCTAACCACTACACTCTTTGCCCAGAAATTATCATTTGAAGCGTTTACCGCTGAAGATGGGCTTTCCAAAAACTATATAGGCAGCATTGCGCAGGATCGCTATGGTTTTATGTGGATGGGCAGCAGCCAGGGACTCAACCGTTACGACGGTTACCGCTTTCACACCTATTACCATCAGCCCTCCGATAGCAATAGTCTTTCTCATAGTGAGATCAATACAGTTTTTACTGATAGTAATGGGGAGCTATGGATAGGTACAGCACTCGGTCTCAATCGTTATGATGCCAGACTTGATGCTTTTGAGCGATTTGAAGCGCTGGCTGATCGGCAGATATTTACGATTTATGAAGACATACATGGTGTACTATGGGTGGGTACGGACCGCGGAGTCTTCGTTTACCGGAAGCAATCATTTCAATTTTTAGCATCTACTGAGGATTATCATATCAGGGAGATACTGGCGCTGAAAGACGGAAAATTTCTTCTTGCTACTGATACGGGTCTGTTTACTTCCTCAGAGGATGCGGCTGACATTCACAAGGTGCCTGCAATGGAAGGGGTAGAGTATATCTCTGACTTACTGTTTTTTCAGGATAAACTCTGGGTTGCTACCCGTGAGGAAGGCATCTACACCCTTGATGCTGAAAATCTGTCACTCTACTCACATTTCGCTCATGTGCCCGAGAATCCGCAAAGTCTGAATGCCAATGATGTACTGTGTATGCTCAGTACTTCTGATGGACATCTTTGGGTAGGCACTGATCTGGGAGGTTTGCATCTGCTGGATTCTGCGGCTACGGGCTTTATCCACTATACCAGTGATAGCAGAGCCGAAAACAGCCTGAGCAGTAACAATATACTTGCCCTGTTTGAAGACAAAGATCAGAACCTGTGGATAGGGACCAACTATGGAGGGCTAAATTTTTCGGCCAAAGATGAGTTTTTCCATTATTACAAAAGTAATCCCTATCACTATCGCAGCAGCTCAGTACATGCCATACTTCAGGATAGCCAGGAGCAACTTTGGGTAGGTAGTGGTGGTAATGGGCTGACGGTGATGTCACAGGATGGTAAACTTATCGCTACCTACAGCAGAGAGGCCGAAGACAGAAAGTATCGTTTGGAAGGTAATACCATACAGACTCTTGCAGAAGATCATCAGGGGCGAATCTGGGTAGGGACGTACGAACACGGGATTAATGTTATTGAGGCGGGTAAAGGTGTAATCAAAACTTTCAGAGCAGGAGCAAAGGGGCTACAACATGATGATGTAAGAAAGATTCTGATAGACAAGAATAAACGTATTTGGGTGGCTACCAAGGGAGGAGGACTGCATCTTTACAGCCCTGCTCAGGATGAAATCCTGCCAGTCAACTTGCATGGAAAAGATAGGAAGCGCACCAATATGCTGATTTGGTTATACGAAGGGCAGGATGGAAAGCTGTGGATTGGTAATTACGAAGGAAACACTTATTACTTGACTCCTGGGAAAAATAGACAAGAGTATCAGCTTCAGGCAGCCCCCTGGACAGCTTTACCCTCTTTCGTTACTGCATTGCAGGAAGATCATCATGGAAATTTCTGGATTGGTACCTGGGAAGATGGGATTTATTACTGGAATACTCAAAAAAGTCAGCTCAAACATTATGAGCAGCAAAAAGGCTTAAAAGACAATAAAATACGCGCTATTTTAGTTAGAGGTGCAGATCATCTTTGGGTAAGTACAAGCAGTGGGTTAGCACGATACCAAACTGAGAGCGATACGTTCAAATGGTTTGACAGTGGTTCATCCCTTCGCTATACGGACTTTCTGTTTGGCGCCTCTTTTCAGTCTGCAGATGGCACTTTTTTCTTTGGCAGTGGGCAGGGTCTTTATGCATTCCAGGCTGAGCATAATTTTGAAAAAGCCCACACACACTCCATCTACCTGAATGGTTTGAAAGTAATGGGAAAAAAGGTTGAAGCAGGTACTAATTTGCTTCCGCAGCATATCGCATTAGCTGATTCTATAAACCTTTCCCACGCACATTCTGTGTTTACTATTGATTTTGTTGCCTCACAGTACCCAAGAGCCGGGCAGCAGCAGTACGCAGTAAAACTGGAAGGTTTTGAGGATGATTGGCGTAACATAGGCAGCGAAACTTCAGCCACATACACCAATATCAAACCGGGAGAGTATCTCTTTCGGGTAAAAGTACTGGAAGAAAATATCTCACCCGATAAGCAGGAAGCTTCAGTAAAAATCATCGTTCACCCTCCTTTCTGGCAGACGCCTTTCGCCTTTTTTCTTTACTGTCTGGCGCTGCTCATTATTGTTTATCTGGCCAGAAGGTTCACCATTGCCCGTATTCAGCTTAAGAATGATCTGATTCAGGAGAGAAAGGAACGGGAAAAAGAGGAGGAAATCCACCAGATGAAGCTCAACTTTTTTACCGGGCTTTCCCATGAGTTTCGTACTCCTTTGATGCTGATTCTCAATCCTCTAGAAAAACTGCTAAAAGGGAAGAAAGAAGAAGTATTGCAACTGGATAAAAAAGAAGCGGTGATGATGGAAAGGAACGCGCAGCGCCTGCTCAGACTGATCAATCAACTGCTCACTTTCCGCAAACTGGAAACTTCACATGATGAACTCCACCTGGCGGCACATGAGGTAGAACCTTTTATTAAGCATGTATTTCAATATTTTGAAGATCTGGCGGACAGAGAGCGTATTGATTTTCATTATGAAATTAGAGATGAGCTTCCTCAGATCTATTTTGACCTTGAAAAGATGGAAACCGTGCTCTATAACCTGCTTTCTAATGCTTTCAAATTTACCCCTCCCCATGGTAGTATTCGTGTTTCTGTTGATACGGACCAGACTGCTCCCGGCGAAGAAGGGTATCTGTTAATCAAAGTGGAAGATAATGGCATCGGTATTCCCCAACACCTCCAGCAGTACGTATTTGACCGTTATTATCAGGTAGATGAGCACCATATGAATGGAAATAGTGGTACCGGAATTGGTTTGGCCCTGGTGAAAAAAATCGTAGAAATGCATAAGGGAGCAGTGAGCGTACAAAGTAAGCAGGGAAAGGGTAGCTGCTTTTCGGTAAGCTTGCCAATCTCCCAAGAGGTTGAAGCTTTCACCGATATCCAGCCTGAAGTATTTGGAGAAGAAAATATGCCATTGCTGCCTGTTGCAACTGTTTTCCACAATGAAAATGATGCAGCTACATCAGAAGAAGATAGAAGGCACGCCTCTATTTTGTTGGTTGATGACAATGATGAAGTGAGGTCATATCTGAAGTCAATTTTCTCTCACAGTTTTCACATACTGGAAGCCCGTAACGGAAAAGAAGCATTGCATTTGCTTTCAGACCATAAGCTCGCCCTGATTATTTCTGATGTGATGATGCCCGAAATGGATGGGATTTCTTTCTGTAAAAAAGTAAAATCCAATCTGGATACACATCATATTCCGCTGATACTGCTTACTGCCCGCAGTGGTGAAGAGAGTATGCTGCAGGCACTCCGCGCTGGCGCAGATGATTACCTGGAGAAACCGATTCAACTGGAAGCACTTCAGTTGAAAGTAAAAAATACACTTGCTTACCGGGAAGAGCTTCGGAAAGAGTTGAGTAGAGACCTGATTCCTGATCCGCAGATTGAAGCTCATCAGACGGCTGATCAGGAGTTTTTGGAGGCTGCAATGAAGGTGGTAGAGCAGAATATTGAAAATACAGAGTTTAGTGTGGAAGAATTTGCCGCTACTATGGGAGTGAGCAAAACACATCTCTACAAAAAACTAAAAGGCCTTACCGGTTTATCAGCCAATGAGTTTACCCGTAGTGTCCGTCTGAAAAAAGCTGCCTCATTACTGGAACAGGAACGTTGGAGTGTATCAGAAGTGGCCTATATGGTCGGCTTCAATAATCCCAATTACTTCTCTAAGTGTTTTATCCGTGAGTATGGCATATCTCCCTCCAAGTTTGAAGCCCACCAGCAGAAATTGGAAGATGAATAAAGTATAAATTTAGCTTTGAAGAATGTGAAAAATCTTAGCTAAAATGATTTATACCATTATTTTGAAGATTCATTTCCTTAGCACTTTAATTAAACTCATAATATGCCGGGGATTGAAACGGACAAATTTTATGATCAGACAAAAGGACAGAGGGAAAAATTCAGAGAAGAAAACACTACGTAAAGCATTTATTTTAGAGGTCTTTTTTTACCTGATGATTGTCTTATTTTTTGTGCTTTCCTTCTATTTTCTTTTGTGAGTCAAAAGAGCGTTCAATCACATCTGTTTAATTATTTATTAACTTATTTAGCTTAGTTAGATCAATGCGTATCAAATTCGTACTACTGATTTCATATGTTTTTTTTGCTTGTAGCCTTTATGCACAAACTCCTGAAAAGAAAGCACTATTTATCATCGTTGATGGTATTTCTGCTGATGTCATAGAAAAAATCAACACGCCTAAGCTGGACGAAATTGCAAAAGCTGGTGGTTACACTCATGCCTATGTGGGCGGTGAAAAAGGTGCTTATTCAGAAACACCAACCATTTCCGCCGTAGGCTATAACAGCTTGCTCACTGGTACCTGGGTGAACAAACACAATGTGTGGGGTAATAGCATTAAAAATCCTAATTATCAGTACTGGACCTTATTTCGCTTTCTGGAAGAACAGTACCCTGAAAAAGAAACCGCTATTTTCTCTACCTGGCTGGATAACCGGACCAAATTGGTAGGAGAAGGATTGGAGGCAACAGGAAGTGTACAATTGGACTATGCCTTTGATGGTTTTGAGCATGATACCGTACAGTTCCCTCACGGCAATGACAGAAAATACATTCACCTGATTGATGAGCATGTCACAGATGAGGCAGCCAGCTATGTCAAAGTAGAGGGGCCTGATTTATCCTGGGTATATCTGGAGTACACGGATGACATGGGTCATCAGTTTGGTGACAGTCAGCAGATGTATGACGCGGTGGAAGTAGCCGACGACCAGATCGGAAGAATCTGGGATGCTATTCAGTATCGTGAGGAGAACTATGATGAAGACTGGCTGATCGTGATCACTACCGATCATGGACGGGATGAGGAGACTGGCAAACATCACGGTGGACAATCAGACAGGGAGCGTTCTACCTGGATTACGACCAATGCCAAAGATCTCAATACGTATTTTGAAAATGAAGTTCCGGGAGTGGTTTCTATTTTCCCAACCATTGCCCGTCATATGAACCTGGATATTCCCAGAGAGCAGGAGATGGAAATTGATGGCGTACCTCTGATTGGAGAAGTTTCACTGGCTAATCCGAGCGCTAAGCTGATGAATAACCAAATTGAACTAGAATGGGACGCTATGGAGAAAAAGGGAAATGTAAAAGTCTGGCTCAGTACCACCAACCACTTCAAAGAAGGAGGAGAAGATGAATATACTTTGATAGGAGAGGTGCCGCTAAAAAAAGAAAAATACAACTTTGAGGTAAGCGATAAGCCTTCTTCTTTCTATAAAATCGTGCTGGAAGGACCGCATAATTTTGTCAATAAGTGGATAGTGCTAGAAGAAGAACCCTAAAAAAGTAATAAGAGTAGAACGGCTATTCAAACTGTTCTACTCTTACAATCGTATAGCCTTACTGCTGGGATACGATAAACGACTCCCAGGACTCTAATTGATGGCCTTTGAGTACGCGGGGAAACTTATGTTGCCCTCCTACTTTACCCTGTATTTTCATCCAGTTCAGGAATACATCGTGAGGCAGAATGGTGACTTTCACTTCCCTAAGAGCAGCACTTCTTTCGGTTTTGTAATCGTCATTGAGGTATTTCAGATAATCGTCCAGCTTATGTTTTACCTCTGTTTCACTCACCTCTTTATCAATCGCCAGGTACCAGTGGTGTGCAAAAAGATTGTCATGCTTTACACCAGCTACCGTGTATTCATTGATTTCTGCGTTCAGTTCTTCCGATAGCATCTGTATAGCACGGTTCATATTGTCTACAGACAAATGCTCACCGCATAGACTCAGAAAATGCTTGGTACGTCCGGTAATCACAATTTGTGTATCCTGTACATCGGTAAACTTGATCACATCACCAATCAGGTAGCGCCACGCACCGGCACAGGTGCTAAGCAGCAGTGCATATTCTTTTCCTTCTTCCACCTGATGGATCATCAGGGTTTCAGGATGGGTTACCATCTCGCCATCGGCTGTAAAATTACGTTCGTTGAAGGGAACAAACTCAAAGAAAATCCCGCTCTTGAGCATCATTTCCATAGACTTGACATGAGGCTTGCTTTGGAAAGCGATAAATCCTTCGGAAGCCAGATAAGTTTCTATGTAGATCAAAGGTTTGGCAGTAAGTCGCTCAAAACTTTTCAGATAAGGAGTGAGCGAAACCCCTCCGTGGATGAAGATGCTCAGGTTAGGCCAGATATCATGGATAGTTTTCAGTCCGTAATGAGCAATGATTTTTTCAAGCAGCATCTGTAGCCAAGCAGGTACCCCTACAATGACCCCAATGTCCCACTTGTGGGCATTGAGCATAATCTCGTCCAGCTTTTTATTCCAGTCTCTCTCCCGTGAGATTTTATGCCCTGGCTTATAAAAGCTATAGAACCAGTAGGGCATACGTTTGCAGGTGATGCCGCTCAGGTCACCCTCATAACTGTACTTATTTCTATTTAGCGCGGTGCTGCCGCCCAGCATAAGTATTCCTTTCTGAAAGAGGCTTTCCGGTAAGTCATACTGATTGAGTGAAAGAATCTGACGGACGCTTACTTTGTTGATGGCCTTCAGCATGTCAGAGGTGATAGGAATATATTTGGAGGCAGCTTCGGAAGTACCCGAACTAAGGGCAAAATACTTAACACGCTCCGGCCAGCTGACATTTTTTTCTCCCTCACGACTCAGATGCCACCACTCTCTGTGCATCTTGTTATAATCATGCACGGGAACAGCTTGCTTATAAGCAGTATAAAATGCTTCCGAATCTAAAGAGTGAAAGTGGGAAAGCAATTCTTCAAAATGGTAATGCTTACCAAATTGGGTATGACGTGCAGTAAACAAAAGGTGGCGAAGCTGCTCTTTTTGCAGGTTAAAGGGAGCCTTGTAGGGATGTTCTACAGCCTGACGTAATTGTAGCCCTTTTTTTACCAGTTTTCCTAATATGGGCATGGGTCTTAAGTTGTTTGTAATATTAACTTACACAATTTTGAGACCGATATAAATAGTTATTTGTTATTAATTCATTAACAATTTTATGTTTAAATGGGGCTAATTCTGAAGATTAGCCTTATGAGCAGTTAATAGAGGGGTAATTTTTGGGAATCTTAAAAAATAGAATAAATTCACAGATATATCTTTTCCTGATTATTCGTGAAAAAATATTGAAACCTAAAAAGTGATAATGGCGTTAGCGAAGTATCAAATCAATCCATGATCAGAAAGTTTATTCATATAACTCTCAGCATGATATTGCTGCTCTCCACGACCGGAGTTGCTATCAGTAAGCATTACTGTGGGGGTGAACTGTCGGCTGTGGAAGTGGGGCATGAAAAAATGCACTGCTGCCAGCCGGACTGCGATCAGCCGGATGATATGCCCGATAACTGCTGTCAGGATGAGCATCTTACCTTCCTGCTTGATCAGGATTTTCAGCTTTCTGCTTTTCAGTTTGATTGCCATGTATTGGCATTAACAGCTCTTTTGCCTTATCTGGATTTATCCGCACTTTTTGTGGAGCAGGAGGCATATGAAACTGAGTTTAAACCTTATCTTTCTCCACCCATTGCGCAAGACATTCCCGTATTGCTGCAATCCTTTCTGATTTAGACCATTTCCGAATCCATTTTATTACAGCATGACCCTGTATAAGCGTCATTCTTTTGTCGTTTTTGGAATTTTGATCGGAAATGAAAGATGTTAAATCAACTGATTAAGTTTTTTCTTTACAACCGTCTGGTGACGGTACTTATATTAATATTTCTGCTGGGCTGGGGTATAGTAACTTCTCCCTTTGATCTGGGATTTGGTTTTCTTCCTCAAGATCCGGTAGCCGTAGATGCTATCCCGGATATTGGCGAAAACCAGCAGATTGTCTTTACCGAATGGAAAGGCCGTTCTCCGCAGGATGTGGAAGATCAGATCACCTACCCCCTCACTACTGCCATGCTGGGGATGCCCGGTGTAAAGACCATTCGCAGCTCTTCTGCATTCGGCTTTTCCAGCATCTACATCATTTTTGATGAAGACATAGAATTTTATTGGAGTCGTTCGCGCATTCTGGAGAAGCTCAACGCTTTACCCTCCGGCACGCTGCCCGAAGGTGTGCAACCTTCATTAGGACCAGATGCTACCGCGCTGGGTCAGATTTACTGGTACACCCTGGAAGGAAGAGATGAGCAGGGTAATGTGACCGGAGGCTGGGATCTGCAGGAACTTCGTTCCGCTCAGGATTATCTGGTACGTTATGCTTTGGCCTCTGCCGAAGGCGTATCTGAAGTAGCCTCCATAGGCGGTTATGTCAAAGAATATCAGGTAGAGATTGACCCGGATGCGCTCAAAGCACATGGTGCTACGCTGGCGCAGGTGGCTGAAAGTGTCCGTAACAGCAACCTGGATGTAGGAGCAAGGACCATTGAGATCAACAATGCCGAGTATTTTGTAAGAGGACTGGGCTATATTGAAAACCTGGAAGACCTGGAGAATGCGGTGGTAAAAGTTGAAAACAATACACCTTTACGCATCAAAGACGTCGCCAGAGTACAGTACGGACCTGCAAATCGTCGAGGAGTACTGGATAAGGCTGGAGCTGAAGTGGTAGGAGGAGTGGTGGTAGCCCGCTATGGCTCTAATCCTTTGCAGGTCATCAACAATGTAAAAGAAAAGATTGCGGAAATAGAAGGTGGCCTACCTACCAAAACTTTGGAAGATGGTACGGTTTCCCACATAGAAATTGTTCCTTTTTACGACCGTACGCAGCTGATACAGGAAACTTTAGGTACCCTGGAAGAAGCACTCTCTCTGGAAATCCTGATCACAGTCATCGTCATTATTGTGATGGTGGTCAACCTGCGGGCTTCACTGCTGATTTCTGCTTTACTGCCTCTGGCAGTACTCATGTGCTTTATTGCCATGCGCTATACCGGTGTTGTGGCTAATATTGTCTCCCTTTCGGGTATTGCTATTGCCATTGGTACGGTGGTAGACGTAGGAATTATCCTTTCTGAAAACATCCTCAAACATATAGAAGCCAACAGGAATACCGGTAAATCTTATCTGGATATCGTGTATGAAGGTACGATAGAAGTGGCATCCGCCATTGTGACGGCAGTGGCTACTACCATCATCAGCTTTATTCCGGTGTTCAGCCTGCAGGCGGCCGAGGGCAAGTTATTTACCCCACTGGCCTTTACTAAAACCTATGTGCTGGCAGCTTCCGTGTTTATCACGCTTATCATCATGCCTACTTTTGCTTACTGGTTCTTTTCCATCAGAATCCACAAGAAAAAGCTCAGCATGACTATCAACCTTTTGATCACGGCAATAGGTTTGGTAGCATTAGTTTCAGGTTTGGTATGGGCAGGTGTATTTCTGATGCTGATTGGGATAGTGAATTTTCTGGCTGCCTGGGATCATCCCACACTACTGTGGGCATCTACCTATCGGCTGTGGATTAATATTGGTATTACACTGGCGCTGATTACCTTCTGGCTTACTGCGGAATGGTTGCCATTAGGAGCAGGTGTTAGTCTTTTCCTTAACTTCATTTTTGTAATTTTAGGGATTGCTCTGATTCTGGGTAGTTTCCTTCTGTTTTACCACTACTATACAAGGATTCTACGTTGGTGTCTCAGGTACAAAGCGGTATTTCTCTTCATTCCTGCTATGCTCGTACTCTGGGGAGCCGTTATCTGGCAGGGCTTTGATGGGGTATTTGGTGCCATTAGCCGTGGCTTGGAGAAGGTAAATGTGAATATGCGCGGCACTGCTTTCTATTCTGATTTGCAACATGCTTTTCCCGGAATAGGAGAGGAGTTTATGCCCGCCCTGGATGAAGGCGCTTTTCTGCTGATGCCTACCTCTATGCCGCATGCGGGGATTGAAGAAAATAAAGCCACTCTGCAAAAACTGGATATGATGGCTACCGCCATTCCCGAAGTGCAGTCGGTGGTGGGTAAATTAGGAAGAGTAGAATCAGCTTTAGATCCGGCACCTATCTCTATGTACGAGAATATCATCAACTACAAAAGTGAATACCTGACTGATGAAAATGGTCGGCGTATGCGTTTCCGCACCAATGATGAGGGAAATTTCTTGCTGCAAAAGGAAGATACAGTAACTGCAATTACAGCAGCAGAAGCCCCTTATATAGACACAGATTTATTGATACCTGATGAAGATGGACAGTATTTCAGGCAGTGGCGGGATGAAATTCAGTCACCCGACGATATTTGGGGTGAGATTGTCAAGGCTACACGCTTACCGGGCGTTACTTCGGCACCCAAACTACAACCTATAGAGACGAGACTGGTAATGTTGCAAACCGGTATGCGTGCGCCTATGGGGATCAAAGTGAAAGGGCCGGATCTGAAAACGATTGAAGCTTTTGGTCTGGAACTGGAAGGCTACCTCAAAGAAGTACCGGCAGTCAAAGCAGAAGCAGTCTTTGCCGAAAGGATAGTAGGTAAGCCTTACATGGAAATACGGATTGACCGCGAGAAGATAGCTCGCTACGGACTGAGTATTCAGGATGTGCAGAATTATATAGAAGTGGCTATTGGCGGAATCATGTTGGACATGAGTGTGGAAGGCAGAGAACGCTATCCTATCAGGGTACGCTACCCGCGCGAGTTACGGGATGACCCTGAGCAGATCATGCAAATCCTGATACCTACGCCTACTGGTACCCAAATTCCCTTGGGCGAAGTGAGCAGGGTTGATTATGTTCAGGGTCCACAAATGATCAAAAGTGAAGATACATTTTTAGTTTCTTATGTGTTGTTTGACAAAAGTGACGGTTATTCAGAGGTGGAAACGGTAGAAGCTGCTCAAGTTTATTTGCAGCAAAAAATAGACAATGGTGAACTGGAAGTTCCTGCCGGGGTCAGCTATCGCTTTTCTGGTAGTTATGAAAATCAGATCAGGGCGGCACAGCGACTGAGCATCGTCATACCCCTCTGTCTGCTGGTCATCTTTCTGATCCTCTACTTTCAGTTCCGTTCGGTCACTACTTCACTGATGGTATTTAGTGGCATTGCAGTAGCTTTTGCCGGAGGTTTTATCCTGATCTGGCTGTACGGTAACGACTGGTTTTTCAACTTTTCTCTCTTAGGAACCGATATGCGCGACCTCTTTCAGGTCAAGACGGTTTACCTCAGCGTAGCCGTTTGGGTAGGTTTTATCGCCCTCTTTGGTATCGCTACTGATGATGGCGTATTGATTGCCACTTATCTGGACCAGTCTTTTGACAGAAACAGAACCAAGACAATTCCTGAGATCAGAGCTGCGGTAGTAGAAGCCGGACAAAAAAGAGTACGTCCGGCCCTGATGACCTCAGC
The DNA here is from genome assembly GCF_038039535.1 of Catalinimonas locisalis. NCBI lineage: Bacteria > Pseudomonadati > Bacteroidota > Cytophagia > Cytophagales > Catalimonadaceae > Catalinimonas > Catalinimonas locisalis. The sequence continues at coordinate 151,367 of NZ_JBBPHP010000013.1, forward strand.
TACCACCTTGCTGGCATTATTACCAGTACTTACCTCTTCAGGACGCGGTTCGGATATTATGATTCCTATGGCCATACCTATCTTCGGCGGAATGTGTGTCGCATTAATTACGCTTTTTGTTGTGCCTACGCTTTATTGTTGGAGAGAAGAGAAGCGAGTTCAAGATTCAAAGTTGAAAGTTTGAAGTTTAGAAAATTGAAATAAGATAATAAATAAAGACTATAGTCAGATGATGGAGTTACATCAGAAACAACAAGTTAGGCTTAACAACTTCATCACAGCCACTAAAAACACGAAAAAATGAAACTGTCCATAACAATTTATTTTCTATTGTTTCTACTTATTTCTGTTATACTATCGGTAGAAGTTAAATCTCAGTCTTTATCAGCATACATGAAAGTTGCTGCTGAAAACAATCCCGGTTTAAAGGCAAAGTATCAGGAGTATCTTTCAGCTTTAGAAAGGTCTCCACAAGTAGGTGCATTGCCTGATCCGAGACTGAGTTTTGGCTATTTCATCAATCCTGTGCAAACCAGAGCCGGTGACCAGGTGGCACGTATCTCTTTGGAGCAAATGCTGCCCTGGTTTGGAACATTGAATGCCCGAAAAGACGCAGCCACGCAAGAAGCCAAGGTACGTTTTGAGGAATTCATGCAGTTACGGAATGAGCTGTACTTTGATATAAAAAAGGCTTACTTCCAGCTTTACAATATCCAACAGGATATCAGGCTTAGCAAGGAGAATATTGAAATCCTTAAATCGTATGAACGGATAGCTACCCAGAAATATGAAAACGATCTTGGTACGATGGTAGATATTCTGAGAGTGCAGATGCAAATCAGAAACGAAAGAAATAAATTGCTTACGCTGGAAGAAAATCTTACTGCTCAGTATGCCCGGTTAAATGCGCTGCTCAACAGAACACTTGATGCGACTTTAGAAATTCCTGAGGATTTACCCTCATCTTTTGGTTTGATAGACAAAGATAGCTTAAGAGCTCAGGTGCTGGAAAACCATCCTTCTTTGAGTGTGCTTAGTGAAGAAAGTGGATTGCTGGAACGGGAAGCACGTCTTGCGGATTTAAGCAGCAGGCCGGAAATTGGCGTAGGCCTGGACTATGGATTCATGAGGGCACGGACAGATATGGAAGTGCCCGATAATGGAATGGATATGATCATGCCCATGGTGAGTCTGTCAATTCCTGTGTTTAATAATGGAAAGTATACGGCTGCCCGTCAGGAGGTGAAGTTCAGGCAGGAAAATAATGTGTTGGCCACTGAATCTCAGCAGAATGCGCTGATGGCTACTTTGGAAACTGCATATAGCGATTTTCAAATTGCTCAAAATAAAATTAAGCTGTATGAAGCACAGATTGAAAGTACACAACAGGCCATCAATATTCTTAACAATGCCTATGAAACTACCAATAAGAATTTTGAGGATGTGCTGGATTTTCAGATTCAGTTGTTGGAATATAGAATTATGCTGAATGATGCTTTGACAACAGCAAGAATTGCACTTGCCAAACTGGATGAACTCACCGCCGTGGAAATTATTATGAATAATGAGGAATGATAAATTAATAGACATGATGAAAAATAAATTATACTTCAACCTTATAGCCTTAATGATGTTGCTCATAGCCACAGCAGCATGTAATTCTGCAAGCCAGCAGGAAAATGGAGAGACATCTGCACAGACCAATGCACAGCAGGAAGAGCAGTCCGGACCATTGAGTAAAGTAGAGTTGAAAGACCTGGAAGGAAATACTATTAACCTTGATGATTATTCTGGAAAAACTATCGTGCTCAACTTCTGGGCTACATGGTGCAAGCCCTGTATCATAGAGATGCCTTCTATGCAAGAAGCACGAACTGCTTTGGGAGATGATTTCGTGTTTTTACTGGCTTCCGATGAAAGCATGGAAAAGATCAGTAGCTTCAAAGCACGTCAAAACCTAGATTTGCCTTTTGTACAGCTACAATCCGGTGTGCAAAACCTTCAGATTACCGCCCTGCCTACTACCTGGATCATCAAAGATGGAGAAGTGGTCAGTGAAATTATTGGCGCACGGGAATGGAATACGGAAGCACACATTCAGGAACTGAAAAGCCTATGAAAACCTATGCACTTATATTGCTGAATCTGGCTTTCCTTGCCTGCCAATCCCCTTCTGCCTCTGAAACAGAAGAGAAGCAGTGGAACATGAAGTCTGTCGTCTCACCAGCTTCTTTACAAAGTGGCGAACCAAACTTGTTTGTTGCTGAAAATGGAGAAGTGTACCTCTCATGGATTGAAGAAACGCAGAATGGTGAGCATGCCTTAAAATTTTCCAGTTGGGAAGGTACAAAATGGTTTACGCCTCAGACTATCGCTCAGGATAGGGGGTGGTTTGTTAACTGGGCTGATTTTCCTTCCATAGCTGTAAACAAAAACCTGATGGCAGCTCACTGGCTAGCCAAAAGTGGTAAAGGTACCTACGATTATGAAGTGAATGTAGCCCTTTCTGAAGATCAGGGAAAAAGCTGGTCGGAGCCCTTTGTACTCCATCGGGATAGTATTTCTGCCGAACATGGCTTTGTGACGATATTGCCCTATGAAGATGAAATGTTCGCTGTTTGGCTGGACGGCCGTTTTACCAAAAGTCATAGTCACAATGAACATGGCCAAGAAAACAGAGGAGCTATGACCTTGCACAGCACCACCTTTGATGAGGCTGGCAATATAGGTGATGAGGTGGAACTGGATCATCGCATTTGCGATTGCTGTCAGACAGATGCTGTGATTACAGATCAGGGAGCAGTAGTTGTCTATCGTGATCGTACAGAAGAAGAAGTTCGGGATATTTACATCACCCGTGAGCAGGGTGGAGAATGGACTGAAGCGCAGGCTGTTTATGCTGATGGCTGGCAAATCAATGCCTGTCCGGTAAATGGCCCGGCCATTGCTGCCCAGGGCCAGGGTGTGGCGGTAGCCTGGTTTACGGCTGCTGATAATACGCCTAAAGTTCAACTGGCTTTTTCGGAGGACTATGGAGCTACTTTTGGCAAGCCTGTCCGACTGGATCACGGAAATCCTTTGGGACGTGTGGATGTTATCATGCTGAATGAAACTTATGCGATGGTCAGTTGGCTGGAAGCACTGGATGGAGGAGCGGAGATTCGTTCAGCAATTATTGATAAAAAATTAAATGTGATAGCCGACAAAAGCATGGTTAATACCGCTTCTTCCCGTTCCAGTGGCTTTCCGATTATGGAAAAAGCAGGTGAACAGGTATTCTTTGCCTGGACGCATGTAGATGAGCAAAGTTCAAAGATTATGACCGCATTGTTAGACATGAATGAAATACTGCCATGACACTCAAATCAAAAACGATACTTAGATATATATTAATGCTTGGCATAGGCATGATACTTGGTTGGATATTTTTTGTCCCACCCCATGTGGAGACTGCCGAACATGAGCACGAGTTTGTACCTACCGAGACTGCAGAAGGAACCATATGGACCTGTTCCATGCACCCTCAGGTGCGACAGAACGAACCCGGTCAGTGTCCTATTTGTGGTATGGATCTGATTCCTCTGGAAGAGGATGAGGCTGCCACAAACCCTTATCAGCTTACCATGAGCGCGGATGCTGTAAAGCTGGCCAATGTGCAGACTACCAAAATTGGTACAGCCGGTACGTATGCCGATGAAACTAAGGATTTACAGCTCACTGGAAAGATCGAGATGGATGAAACCCGGGTGAATGCCCAGACTGCCCATTTTGCCGGGCGTGTGGAGAAAATGTACATCACCTATGAAGGAGAGCGTGTGGAAAGAGGTCAGGTGATTGCTTTAATTTATTCTCCCCAACTGGTCACTGCCCAGCAGGAGTTACTGGAAGCCAAAAAGTTTCAGGCCAGTAATCCCAGTTTATTTGAGGCGGCTAAGCGAAAGCTTAAGTACTGGAAGCTCTCCGATGTTCAGATTGAGCAGGTGATAGAAAATGAAAAAATCATTTCTTACTGGCCGCTAAGGGCTAACGCTTCTGGTATTGTGACCAGTATCAATATAGAAACTGGCGAGCATGTGACGGAAGGCGCTGTAATTTACGAAGCTGCTGACCTGACCCAACTGTGGGCTGTGTTTGACGCTTATGAAAGCAATCTCAACTGGATCAAAGAAGGGGATGTCATCAGCTTTAGCGTAGCTGCCTATCCTGATAAGGAGTTTAAAAGTGAAGTTACTTTCGTTGACCCATTTATTGATCCTCAAAGCAGAGTGGCTAAAGTGAGAACGGAGGTGCAGAATGCAGAGGGATTATTGAAGCCAGCCATGTTTGTTCGCGGAAGCCTGAGTAGTGATCAGGCCAAAGAAATTACGGAAGGACAGAAAAGTGAATTGTTAGTGCCTAAATCTGCCGTCATGTGGACCGGCAAACGTTCAGTGGTCTATGTAAAAGTTCCTCAAACTAATGTGCCTACCTATGAGATGCGGGAAGTTTCTTTAGGAGCAAGTCTGGGAGATGCCTACCTGGTGGAAGAAGGGCTTGCTTCGGGAGAAGAAGTGGTGACTAATGGTACTTTTACAGTAGATGCCGCTGCTCAGCTCAACAACAAAGCCAGCATGATGAACCGCAATATCCAGGTGAAGTCCTCGGAGACTTTGCCTAATGAGTTGAACATGAAAGTGCCTGATTTTGTAATGGCTACTCCTGAAGCTTTTCGTGAGCAATTGCAGGATATGCTGGAAGATTACCTAGCGTTGAAAGACGCTTTGGTAAGTTCTGAAAAGGAACTAGCGCAGCAAAACGCGGCTGATATGCTGACTTCTCTTCAGAAAGTAGATATGAGCCTTTTGCCTCATGAGCCGCATATGTACTGGATGGAAAGGCTGGAAGAGATTACAACTTCGGCTAAAGCGATTGGGAACACAGAAAACATAGATACGCAAAGAAAAAACTTTAAAAGCTTGTCTGCCGGAGTCATTAAAGTGGCAAAAGCATTCGGAACGGCAGAAAAATTGTATATTCAGTATTGCCCCATGGCAGATGATGATGAAGGGGCCAACTGGCTTAGCCAGTCAGAAGAAATCCGCAATCCGTATTATGGTGACATGATGCTGAGCTGCGGAAATGTAGAAGATATTTTGGTGGTGTTTTAAAAAGTATGATGCTCTAAATAATTGACAGCCAGAGACATTAGCGGTAGATTAGTATGTTATGA
>NZ_JBBPHP010000014.1:0-140549 GCF_038039535.1 Catalinimonas locisalis
TTCTTCTTCAGAAAGTAAGCCCGTAGCCACAAATTGAACTGCTTTTTTCTTGGTTCTGAGAGGGAAATAAGGTTTTTCACGTTTCATCATCATTCTAATTAATTGTGGATAAATGATCTAAAAACCCCTCTGTAGACTATTTTTAGGACGATCTAAAAAGTTTCATAATTAAATCACTGTTCAATATGCAAAGATATCCTGCATATTGAACTGCTATCTCGTTTTTTTTGATGCAGCGACCATTCTCAAATTGGACAAAGTGGCTTCCGTGACCTTGTAGCGATTAGCAATAAACTTTTGGGTAGAGCCATTAGAGAGTAAAGCTTCAATTTCAGGACGATAGACATCCAGTTTACTTTTACCAGGACCTTTAGGTCTACCCAGTTTTACACTGGCTAGTCTTTTGGCTTTGAGGGATTAACGAGTCCGCTTGCTAATGAAATCTTGCTCTATTTCGGAAGCCATAGAAAAAATCTTCGCCAGGGTGGCTCCCAGTCGGGTATGACCGCCATGACTTTACTTTGAATGGAATTATCCAATTGCCAGTTACCTTTGACGGTGCAAAAACTGATTTCTATCTGCATGGCAATGAAGATGATCTACATACATTCAAGCATGCTCCTTTATAAGCGGAAAAATTCACTTAATAGAATTACATCTCCCTTATTGAGTTCTTCAATGAGTTAACCAATCCTTCTCTGCTTCCAGGAGACTTTTCCAGATACCTTTCCTAAATTTTTCTCATTAGCAAGATGAAGGATATTAGCTTTGTTTTTCTTTAGAACCTGATCAATGGAAGAGACACGCCATGCAATGGACGAAGCTAAGTAAAAGTTCGTTAGGCTATATTTTGACTCATTTGTTAGGAATTGGAAGAAAACCTAAATAAGAAAATTTATTTATGATAATAAGCACTTTATAGTAAGTGATTTTCTGATTTTCATTAAATTATCATTACCAATTAAACGAGGGTTAATTTTTTAATATTTTACTCTTCAAACAGACTTTCCAATGTAATTACATTTAGACATGCACAGCTTCACATATGAAGGTTGGTAAACTCATGCTCACTAGGGCCATTTAGTACTATGAATAATGGACTGGGTTTGCGCACTCGGTAGCTAAACTTTTTTTTAGGTAACATTAAAAAAGTAGAGTAGGAGAGAGGGTTGAGTTAAGCATTTTGTGAATACAATCTGCTTGATTGTTTTTGGTTGCCAAGCATAAAATCCCTTCAGCAACCATAGTCAAAACAGAATGAACAACAGCAGTTTTGGAGGTTCTTTGTACAATAAAATGTTTCATTGTGGTACATATCTATGTATTGAAATGAAACAAAGTTTGAGTCCAAACACAGATAATAAACCTAAATTAGAGAAGAAACCGACTTGGCATTATTTTGATAAAAGTTATAGTAACACCTTCTAACTTTTACGGCCTATGCTACGCAATTTCCTGCTCATCACCTTCCGTACTCTCTGGCATAACAAGTTTTACACCCTGATCAATATTGTGGGCCTTGCCATAGGTATTACAGCTTCCTTATTCATTTTTCAGTTTGTACAGTTTGAGAATAGTTATGACAGTTTTCATGAAAAGGCTGATCGTATTTATCGGGTAATTAACCAAGCTACTATAAACGGATTTGAAGAATCCCCCCAACATAATATGACCTCTGACTTTGCACCCATGGTGAAGGAAGAATGTCCTGAAATAGTAAATTCTGCCAGAATAAGCAAGGGGTTTGTGAATCAGTTTATTTTTTCATTTCATTCCAAAGAGGGTGGAGGTCCTCAGGAATTGATGGAAAGTAAAGTATATTATGCAGATCCTTCTTTCCTGGAAATATTTTCATTTCCCATGATTATGGGAGATGCTCAAGCGCTACAGCAACCTAATACGATGGTCTTATCGGAAAAAATGGCAGAAAAGATATTCGGAACAAACTGGGAGATGAGCAAGCCGGTAGGAAAAAGTATAACCCTTAACGGAAAAGAAGAGTTTATGGTCACCGGAGTAGTACAAAATGTACCAGAAAACTCACACCTCAAATTTGAGGTGCTATTGTCCCTTCCCACTCTGGCTTCTACCTATCATTATGATACGGAAGGGCATAATGGGTTCTTAACTTACTTTGAAGTTGATCCCAGTGCTGATATAAAGGAGCTGGAGGAGAAGCTTATGCAAGTACAGGACAAACACTGGGGAGAATTTTTGAAGCAACATAATGCCTCGGTCGTTATTTCTTTACAGCCGCTAAAAGAGGCTCATCTGTATTCTTCCACTTTTAAGAAAGAAACTGAAATAAGAGGAAATGCGACAACAGTACAGTTTCTGCTCATTTCAGGCTGTTTTATCCTACTGTTAGCTTGGATCAATTATGTCAATCTGTCTACAGCACGGGCTGTAAAACGAGCCAAGGAAGTAGGTATTAGAAAGGTAGTAGGAGCAGCGCGAAAGCAGTTGATCGCCCAGTTCCTGCTGGAAGCTTTCCTGATCAATCTATTGAGCTTGATTTTAGCAGGTACCATGTATCAGTTGTGCTATACTTCCTTTACTCAACTTGTGCAACGAGATATCCCAATAAATTCTCTGATAAAAGCCCCTTCCTTATTGATAGGTATTGGGCTACTGTTGTTATTGGGTACCTTGCTGTCAGGTGGATATGCCGCCTTTGTGCTTTCCTCCTTTAAGGCAGTGAGTGTCATGAAAGGAAAGTTTTTTACCTCGGCTCGGGGACTGCTATTTCGTAAGAGTCTTATCGTGTTTCAATTCATGATCTCGGTAGGGTTGATCATAGGTACGTTTTGCGTGTATCAGCAGCTGGTATTCATGAAAGACTATGAGAAAGGGTATGATATGTCGCAGAAACTCATTGTACGAGCCCCAGGAATCACTAGCGATAACTACGGGCAGCAATATGAAAATTTTAAAACAGCCTTACAACAGCTACCCGACATCCAGCAGATAACGGCCTCTTATCTATCACCCGGAGATCCTCGGGGCAAAGGAGATCAGTTTGTGGCTAGTAAGAAAAATCCAGAGAAAGGTCAGATTTTTTCAATCAACGGTGTAGACTATGATTATCTGGAAACCTATGATATAGAGCTCCAGCACGGTAGGGGCTTTACACTTGAATTTCCCGCGGATCAAGATGCCGTAGTCATTACTGAAGGTGTGGCATTAGAACTAGGTTTTGAACCGGTAGAAACAGCCTTACTGGAAACTCTATATCTGGGTACAAACTGGTTGAATAAGGAAGTGCAAGTGATTGGTATTGTGAAAGACATTAGCTTATATTCTTTAACGCTTGAGCAGACCGGAGTAATATTTATTCCAGGTGGTGAGAGGGGATATAACAGCTTTGATCAGTTCAATTATTTTACCATTGGCCTGGATAATTTATCTCACTTACAGGAGAAGGTTGCCAGTATAGAAGCATTATATAAAGCTCACTTCTATGGTAATCCTTTTGATTATTTCTTTTTGGACGAGTATTTCAATGCCCAGTATCGGGCCGAAGAGCAGTTTGGCAAAGTATTCACAGCAGCAAGCGGCCTGGCCATCTTTATTGCATGTATAGGATTAGCAGGGTTAGTTTCTTTTATGGCTGTACAGAAAACCCAGGAGATAGGCATCCGCAAAGTGCTTGGGGCTTCGGTGAGAAGTATTCTAACATTGCTCTCCCTGGACTTCTTTAAGCTTATTCTTATTTCTGGCTTAATAGCCACTCCGATAGCCTACTTGGTTTTAAAGGAGTGGTTATCCAATTACGCTTTTCATATAGATCTAAGTTGGTGGATGATGATATTCCCTCTTTTTATCGTCATAGGGGTATCTGCTTTATCAGTAATTTTCCAAGCTTTTAAAGCTGCTTCAGGCAATCCAGTGGATTCTCTGAGGTATGAATAAGTATTATTGAAAACTTAATAACTCATGTTAGAGTAGGGTAGGGGGTGCGAAATAGGGAGGTTTTAAGGAGAGGATAAGATACACTACTATCTATTAACAGATCTTAGCCACTCTTTAAACGGTAGATAGTGGCTTTAGATTGGTGATCTGAATAACCAATATCAAGTTCTTTTTTAAGCAAAAAAGAGAGCGATAATTTATGCTTTTACGTTCTAGTTCCACTATTTAGCATTGAGTTAATTTGTTAGGATTTCCTTGAATCAAAATCTGGATTATTAATCTAAAATTTCCGAGTATATAACTCATTTATAAGTAGTAATATCAAGATGTTTATTTGAAGCATTAATAATATTTGCTATATTATATAGGTATTTTTTATAATCTGTTCAGAAAACATATGCCGCTCCAAGATAGAATTTCACCTAATAATAAATGGTGGTCTACTGATGATGAGCTTATATGGGAAGCATTTAATAATGGTGATAAAGAAGCACTGGAGTATATCTATCGGCATTTCATCAACGATCTTTATCACTATGGTATGAAAATCAAAGGGCACCCTTATCTAGTTAAGGATTGTATACAGGAACTTTTTGTTGACCTTTGGAAGAGCAGAGCTCAATTGTCTTCCACTAACAACATTAAGTTTTACCTGTTAAAAGCGCTTAAGTTCAAGATCAACCACCGCCTGAAGAAGGAGTTCACCTATCATTTTCATGATCTGGGAGAGGCTTTAACTGTAGAAATGGTACTGCCTCACGAATCTCTACTCATACAGAATCAATTGCAGGAAGAACAGCAAGTAAAGCTAAAACAAGCGATCAAAAAGTTGCCTGACCGACAAAAAGAAATCATTCACTTACTCTTCTACGAGGGTTTGTGTTATGAAAAGGTTTCTGAAATCATGGCGATCAATGTCCGCTCTGTGTACACTTTAGCATGGAAAGCGCTCTCATCTTTAAGAAAAACCCTGACTAACTTTATTACGCTAATCGTGCTTTGGATAGGCTATCTACTGTCTTAGCTTATGAGAGATGTACCCATTCTCTTGCCGTGCTTACATCTTTTGGTAAGTAAATACTCCGAGAATAAGACCTCTTTCCACGCATCATATTGGTTTCATTAATCGGTTACTTACAAATTTTCTACTAAAAACATGATATTTTAACATACATACCAATAAATTTATCAATAATATGCTTGAATTATAATTTTAATAAAAAAGAAGTTTTTTGAAGGATAACTTTTGGAGGTTCATTCCATTATAGATTGAAATAAAACATGAATGAACTACCAAGATTATACAGTAGAAGATTTCGCTTTAGACCCCTGGTTCAGAAAATGGGTCCTGGATTCAGATCGCGAAACCAAGCTTTTCTGGGAAAGTTGGCTTGCTGATCACCCCAACAAAGCTCCTCTGCTTGATGAAGCCCGGATGCTATTACGCCATTTATCACATGAAAAACAGCAACTGCCAATAGATGAAATAGAAACTCTATGGAACAGTATCAATCAGATCACCAGTGGAAATGATAGCTCACCGGCATCCAATGATAAAGTAATCCCATTTTCTGCCGATGCTACTTTGAGGAAACATATTTCCAAACACCAACAAAAGTGGAGTTATACCAGAAGCGGGAGAGTTGCAGCTTCCGTATTGATTGCCCTGGCTTTTTGCTTGAGCTATTTCTTTGGAGAAATGGACAGGCAGCTATTACTAATAAACAAGGAAAGTGAATTCGTAACAAAAGTGAATTCATGGGGACAACGTTCTACTATTTATTTAAGTGATGGTACAGAAGTGCATCTTAATGCCGGCAGCAGTATTGCGTATAAAAAAGATTTTGCTGAAAATGAGCGTATGGTCACGCTTCATGGAGAGGCCTTCTTTGAGGTAAGCAAAGACCTTAAAAGACCCTTCAGAGTTGTTTCTGCCAGAGTTATTACCGAAGCTTTAGGCACATCATTCAATGTGCATGCCTATGATACCAACCAGGTAGAAGTGGCATTAGTGACAGGTAAAGTTAGTGTTGACATTACCGCTGATACAAAGGCACGCTTACTGCTTCATCCGGGTGAAGGTGCATCTTTTCAATCGGATAAAGGCTTATCCAAATATCATTTCAACCCCCAACAAGTACTCTCCTGGAAAGAAGGCATTATCTACTTCAAGAATGCCGATGAATTCACTGTTTTCAATACACTGGAGCAGTGGTACGGCGTCAGATTCAAAAAAACGAACCGCACAAAAAAGGATTGGGACTATACCGGAACATTCGCAAAAAAGAGTTTGGAGTATGTACTCTTGTCTATGGCTTTTGCCATGAACTTTGAATATGAAATCACTCAAAAAGAAGTAATTATTAACTATAAATGAATCATGCTATGCAAGAAGATACCTCTTAAACCTAAACCCATTACATGTACTTGCTCTAAGATTTTTTACTAAAAATAATTCAAGTGCTTAATCATATGTTATACACAACCTAAAAGTTTATGAAAACTTTATTTTTACAACACCTACTCAAGATCACCAGGTACACGCTCTATATCTTCCTGGTTCAGATTATTTCAGTAAGCATATCATGGGCTGCTGACAGTAAAGTACAGGATGCGAACAGCGTAAAGAATGTGCGCTTAACCCTTTCTTTAGAAGATGAGAATGTCTTTAAGACATTTAGAAAAATTGAATCTCTATCAGATTTTGTTTTTGATTACAACGAATCCGACCTCAAAGCTATCAAGAAAATCAGTGGAAATTACACCGATCAAACCTTGTACGATATTCTGGTAGACATTTCCAGACAGACTGGCATCAAATTTAAGCAGGTAGGCAAGAATATAACCGCTGCGAAAAAAGAAGGAAATCCTTCAAAACAGGAAGAAGAGGTTCAAATCGCACCCCAGCTAAACGTCACTGGTAAAGTTACCGATGACGGAAATGGAGACCCTTTACCTGGGGTAAATGTCATTGAAAAAGGAAGCAGCAACGGAACAGTGACTGATATAGATGGTAATTATAATATCAACGTACCTGATGAAAATAGTACTTTGGTTTTTTCATCTATAGGGTTTGCCACGAAAGAAGTAGCGGTTAACGGAAGATCAGAGATCAATGTTTCCCTGGATGAGGATGTTCAGAGCCTTGAGGAAATCGTTGTAGTAGGCTATGGTACTCAGGAAAAGAAAGATGTAACCGGCTCCATAGCTACGGTAGATCAAAGAGACTTTGAGAGCCAACCTGTCACCCGCTTTGACCAGATTTTACAGGGACGTACCCCCGGTGTGAACGTCACCAATGCTTCCGGCGCTCCCGGTGGTGCAGTATCCATCCGTATCCGAGGAGCTAACTCAATCAACGGCAGCAACGAACCTCTGTACGTGGTAGATGGCTTTGTAGGCGCTAACTTCAGGGATGTGAACCCCAGCGACATAGAAAGCATACAGGTGCTGAAAGATGCTTCGGCAACAGCTATTTATGGCAGCAGAGGTGCCAATGGTGTGGTGCTGATCACCACCAGGAGCGGAAAGGCCGGAGAGCCTAAACTATCAGTTACCGCACGCTTTTCCAGCTCTCAGATCCTGGATACCTGGGACCTGCTGGACGCCACTACTTTCGCGGAAGTGGCCAACCAAAGGGCAGATGCATTGGGAACCAACCGTCCGTTTACCGACGCAGAAATTGCTGAATTCAGAGAAAATGGCGGTACTGACTGGCAGGAGGAACTGCTAAGAACAGGTATGGGGCATGAATACCAGGTGGATTACTCAGGAGGAAGTGAAAAAGTAACCTATTTTATTTCCGGTAACTTCCTGGATCAGGAAGGTATATTGATCAACTCCGACTTTAAGCGTTACTCCCTTCGGACAAACATCAATGCCAACCTATCGGAAAAGCTGAGTGCTAACCTGAAAATGAATTTTGTAAGGAGAGAAAATAACAATACTGGCGGAGGAGGCAATACCAGCGGGCCATTAGCCGGAGCACTGGCCTGGGCCCCAACTACACCAGCAAGAGATGCCAATGGCTTCCTTACGGTTCGTGATCCTATTTCGTCCATTAAATCAAATCCGATTGAATTGGCATTAAATGATAACATCAGCGAAAGCAACACCTTGAATGCAAATGGTGGGTTTAACTATGAGATTGTTGATGGACTTACCGCAGATGTAAGCTTCGGTATCAGCTACATCAATACGCAATCCAAAACTTTTACGGCATCTCTTATTAATGATAACCCAAGTGCCTACCGAGGGTCAGATGAAAGGATTTTTTTACAGAATACTAACTCTCTAAATTACAATAAAGTCTTCAGCGACATTCATAACCTTACCATAACCGGGGTTATTGAGCATCAGTTACTACAATCAGACCAGTTTGGTACCAACGCCGTGGGGCTACAGTTTCCTGACCTCAGATTTGACAATATTACACTTGCCGGTTCTGTCACCTCTCAGGCCTACAAGGAAAAGCAAACGATCCGGTCTTATATCGGTAGAGTCAATTACAGCCTGATGGACAGATACCTCATTACCGCTGCTGTAAGAGCTGACGGATCATCCAAGTTCAGGGGCGACAATAAGTACGGTACATTTCCATCCTTAGCCTTGGGCTGGCGCTTGTCTGAGGAAGATTTCATGCAAGGTCTGGATTTCATAAATGACCTCAAGCTCAGGGGTAGCTATGGTATCACCGGTAGCCAGGCGGTACCTGTTTTTGGTACAGTTACCACATTCTATACCGATGACCAAAGAGCAGGAACATCTTTTGAAAATGGTCAGCTGACCTCAGGAATTATTATCGGGAATCCGGGTAACGCTAATTTGAAGTGGGAAACTACCAAACAAATAAATTTTGGGCTGGACATGCAGATGCTGAACGGAAGATTAGGGTTAACAGCCGATTACTTCAAGAAAAACACTACTGACTTATTGCTCAGCGAACCGCTTCCTCAATACTCGGGAGGTGGGGCAATCTTTCGCAACCTGGGCGAAGTGGAAAACTCCGGTTTTGAGTTCGGCCTAACCAGTACTGTTATTGATAATGGTAGTTTTAACTGGTACAGCAGTTTTAACCTTTCCTTCCTGAATAACGAGGTAGTGAGCATAGGCGACAGAGAGCAGATATTCTCAGATGGAGATGCCGGAGCAGGCTTAACCAACCTGCCTGAAATGGTCATTATGCCGGGTAACAGCCTGGCCAGTTACTGGGGATTAAATTATTTGGGCGTTTGGCAAACCGATGAAGCAGCAGAGGCTGCCGAATATGGAAATGTGCCTGGCGATTCTAAGTATGAAGACCTTAATGATGACGGCACCATCGGCGGCGATGACTATCAGATTATCGGAAATGCCATTCCTACTCGCTTACTAGGTTGGAACAACACTTTTTCCTACAGGAATTTTACTCTGAACGTTTTTCTACAATCCATGATGGGTTATGATAAATGGAATTTTACCTATGCCCAGGCCGTACTGGCAGCTGCTGATGCCCGAGAAGTAACACACGTAGATATACTGAACAGATGGGTGGAAGGATCAAATGAGGATAGCGACATTCCTGCCTTCAGTGAATCGGATGTAGCGGAAATCCAGTCCTCTCGCTTTGTAGAACCTGGTGATTTTATCAGACTCAAAAATATCAGTCTTACCTACAACCTTCCTGAAGGATTGATAAACGGCTTAGACGGATCAATCATGATCAGCGGGAACAACCTGGCTACCTTCACTGATTATCGGGGCATAGATCCCGAATCCTATTCCAACAGAGGAGAGGGTGAAGCCCGGGGGGCTGACGCCGGTTCATACCCTAACGCCAAAGTCTGGACGCTGGGAATCAACTTAACTTTTTAATGAGAAAAATATGACAACCATGAAAAATATACTGATCATATCAATCCTTATCCTGAGCGTATCTTCCTGCTCAGATTTTCTGGAAGAGGACCTCTCCGCTCAGATTACTTCTGAAAGTGGAGCGCTGAAAAATGAAAGCGGATTAACTGCCGCATTGGCCGGAACTTATAAACCTTTAACCTACACCTGGAACTCAGGGCTGGGCAATGCCTCCACGCAGGCAGTACTGATGGGAAGTGATGACCTTACCACGCATAAGGCCAGCAACAAAGCAGACTTCAGAGAATTTGACCAGTTCAAAGTAGCACAGCAAAATGGCAGGCTTCCGTTTATCTGGAGCGGAGCTTATAAGTCAATTCAGGGCGCTAACAACATCATTGCCAATTATGAAGATGCTACCGGAGACCAGGCTGTAATCCAACAGATTGCCGGAGAAGCATTTTTTCTCAGAGCCTATAATTACTTCTGGATTGTACGTCTGTGGGGCGAGGCGCCTTTGGTGCTAAACACCCATATTTTTGATGAAGAAATGTTATCGATAGAATCAAGCTCAGTGGCAGAAATTTATGAACAGATCATTGCTGACCTGAGCATGGCAGAAGATTTACTTGGAGATACTAAACCTGCCCCGGGCAGAGTCAATAAAGGAACTGCCAAAGCTGTGCTGGCGGAGGTGTATCTCAATATGGCAGGATGGCCACTCAATGACGCTTCTAAATATGAACTGGCGGCCAGCAAAGCTAAAGAGGTCATTGACAATCAGGATACTTATGGCTTTGGCCTGGTAGAAAATTTTGCTGATTTGTGGCTGGCAGAAAACAGTGGAAATCAGGAAGAAGTATTTGCGCTCAACTTCTGGGCGGGTGCCTGGTACAACGGTAATGCCGTCTACGGAAGCTCTGCCCGCCCCAGTGATGAAGGAGGGTGGGATGATTATTTCTCTGAAATCACCTTTTTTGAGGAATTTCCTGAAAGTCCTAGGAAAGATGCCACTTTTATGACTGAGCTGACAGATGGCACGCCATGGCAGGAATTTTCTACTGGAAGACCTTACTTTGAAAAGCTGCAGGGACCTGAAAACGACTGGCTGAATGCCTACTCCCTACCGCTGGAAAGAATGGCTGAAGTATACCTTAACTATGCTGAAGCTCAGGTGATGGCGACCGGTGATCCCTCCGATCCTTCCGCACTGGAAGCGGTGAATAAAATTGTGCGCCGTGCCAACGGCCTTCCTCCAAATACCCCTGATGCTTCAATGGACTGGACTTCCGCTACCCAGGAGCAGATCGTACAGGAAAAAGCCTGGGAGTTTGCAGGCGAGTACAGCCGCTGGTTTGATTTGGTAAGACTTCAGTTGGTAGAAGAAGTAATTGCTAGGAAGCATCCTGACGATTTACAACCTTTGGGCCCTATACAATACTATCTTCCTCTTCCAGCCAGTGAAACTCTGGCTAACCCAAATTTGAATAATTAGCCCAAGAAGCAACAAAGTACAACTTCGGGAAAAGCAGATCCGGCTTCAAGAAATTGTGCCTTCTGCTTTTCTTTCTATTCTTTAAAAGATTTATGAAAGAAGAAACTCATAAAGCAGATACCATTAGGAACCGGAGAAAGTTCCTGGGCACTCTCTCTGCTCTGGGTACCGGTGCTGCTAGTTTTGCTGCTCCCTCCGTAAATATGCCGAAAGCAGAAAATCTTTACAGAGCGCAGGCCAAAGAGGCGCTCAGCGGTATAAAAATCACCAGAATACGTTTTTATGAAGCTCCCTCCCGTTCTATGTTAAATCAAAGTGCGCATGTCGTCACTGTTGAAACTGATCAGGGCATCACTGGCATAGGAGAAGGAGGTACTGCCTTCCTTGTCAGCCAGATGGCAGGGCTGCTCATAGGAAAAACCCCTTACAGATAGTGCACCTTTGGCAGCTCATGTACCGCGGCCACTTTTATCAGCCGGACGGGAGAAAACCCATGCTCTGGGAGCGTTGGATATGGCGCTTTGGGATATCAAAGGAAAAGCTTTGGATGTACCGGTCCATATGCTTTTGGGAGGCAAAGCCCGTGCTCATATTGAATGTTACACTACTGCTTACCCTGGACAGACAAGCTTAAGAGACAAAGCCAGAGCGGCCATGGATGACGGGTTCAGAGCCTACCGTTGTATTGTCTTTCATACCCGGCTCGATATGAATGATGCGATACGACTCTCAGGCCTGATTGAATACCTTGAGCCCTATTTTGTAGAAGACCTGATCAGAAGTGAAAACCCGTCAGTCTACCGGCTTTCGTAATTACAATTTATGTTAACATGCTAATGTATCATTAACGAATTACCTCAAACCCAACCACAAAAGTATAGTCCTGCTCTTTAAAGATCTTACTCACTTCGATTTGCATGAACATCTCATTCAACTCTTCTATCATCCAGTTTTCATCAGTATAGGATTCTTCCATTTCATAACCGTAAAGCATGCGATGGCCGTAGGCAATAAGAGAGACTGAGAAAATAGTATGTTGATCGTTGAGCTTCCATCCGGCAATGAGTGGAAAATAGGTAAGGTCATTTTCCTGACATAATTTGGTCCCTTCCTCCGCATTCAATTGCCTAACTTTTCCTGTGCCGGGAGTTTCGGTAATGAAGATGTTGTCCTTTACACAGGCAGGTAGTTGTGCGTACCAATCCAGTATCTCACCATTACTTTTTCTTTCCGCCTGCATGGATACCACTTTCCATCTTTTTTGATGCAGCAGGATTTTCATTTCATATTCAGGAGGGGCAATCATCTCTGGGGATTGGCAGGAGGCAATTGTAGTAAAAGCTAGTACATAAAAAGCATAGTAGGGTTTTATTGTGAAGCTAGGTTAAAGAGTTAAAATATCGGGGTATCAGATATTAGAGTTCTTTCCAGACTGTTTCTTTGCTTGATAGCATCATTTATAGCTTCAGGGTTGCTGGAGATTTGGGTTAGCAATTCATCAGAACGCTCCAGCATTATTTCAGCAGTCAAAAGGTATTCCTCGCTATAGAACTGCAGTGCTATTCTTTCCGCCTCGGTCATGGAGAAGCGATCTGCCTGTGTTAACACCTCATTCATTTCAGATGCTTTGAGTATGAAGTCTTCCGCCAGATACTAAAAGCTACCGCTGCATAAGCCTTTCATTGTGCTGTGTAATAGGAAAGCTTTTGTATTTACTCAGTATAACTTGCGATGGCTTAAGAAAGAGGATCAGAGGAAATATAAAAAGTTATCTTGTTCATGAAGCTCTTATCTACCAGAAAACTGAGCAATAAGCTTATTCCTTTGATTAAGGATACACTGCTTAGCATACATAAATATAGCTATCCCTTCCTTATTTTTCACATATATCAAAATGTATCATCCACATACATTTTCAATGAGTAATTTGCTTAAAAAGGTAACCGAATTGGTCACCGAATGATTTGTATTGGTTTGGTTCTATTTGATATCCTGAGAAAGAAAAAAGCCCTCAAAATCATATGATTTAGAGGGCTTTGCTGTAAAATGTCCTTTAGGTTCAGGAGCCTCGCAGAGAGTGAGGCTCCTGAATATTATTTGTAAATAATTGATAAACAAATACTTGTAAAATAAAAATAGGATTGGTCACCGAATAGGTCACCTAATTGCTTATGATTATTTAATGTGCTTTGAGTCTTAATCTTTCTTATTTTCTTTAGATAAAACTATTGGTAATTTGATTAAGTAACTAGAAGTAACAAGCTCTCAAACCCTGAGTACTTGTTTTTATCCAGTTTAGCTACCTCAAATCATTGAATAACTGATGTTACGCAAGTTTAAGATCGAGCTGTATTAGTTCTTTGAAAGCCGCTTGTATTTCTTTTAAGTAGGGCATGGCTTTCAGCGCAAAAATGGTTCATACGCTGTGAGCTCTCCAGCTGTTCAACTTTGATGTAGGCACATAGGCTGTCAAAGAGATGAATTAGCCTGGGTATCAATTGTTTTTAAAGGGCTCCAGCCACCGAAGCATTTTGTTTGACTAATTTATGGTAGTCTTCCACACCCCATCGTTTTTGATAGGTAGTGATTACTTGCTGAAAAGTGAGTGATAAGTCTGTAGTTAATAGATACTGTAGAGCTTGACTGTCATCTCCGTTTATGAAGATGTCTTTGCATAAAGACACTGGCTGTTTGAGTTGCCGAATGTACACCTGTTTCAAGCCTAGGTTCATAGCTAGCTCACCTACCTTGATAAACTTACTAACTTTTTTGTCCGTTAGCGATAGGGCTACTTCTAAGTTGGATTTGGCAGTCCCGATCAAGTGCTTACCCGCCGCTAAGATATGGTTAATATTCTCAGCATGGGTATACCAACTGTCGCAGAGCCCCTACTTAAAGCATAGCTGATTACGTATACAAGTGGTGAACATATTCCGAAACATCTCATTCTTAGTACGTTGGGAACGCCAGCACACTTTTCTGCTCATCAAATCCGAACGCAGCGTCTTAACTACCAGTTTATAGGTTACCGGCAGGTTCACATTGTCTAACTTTAGCACCATACTTACTAAATTAACCTAAATTAACCCCCTTGACATGCCTGCCTTTGGCATGATCGTAATAAAAGCATACTAATCAATTCTCATCGGTATGAGCTTTTTCAATGATGCTATCATCTATTATTAGATAGCCCGGTTCCAAAGTACCTAACTCTCGCTCAGCTTGTCTGATTACTGGTTTGACCTGCTGCCACAGAGTTTGGCTGCCTGAAGGTAAGTTATGCACAAAGCGCGTTACATCATCATGACTGATGGCGCCATCTAATATACTACTCAATCCGGTAGAAGTGGTAGGCCCAAAGCTGATAAGCAAATAATCTGTTTATGTATCTAATGTGGTTTTCATACCTATCTCAACGCTTTTCCCTTAACTTTGGATAGTTTTGTGTACCATCAGTTATTACATAAAACTCTACATAGCATTGTATTAGAAAGAGTACAGATTGATAATAGATGCTGTTTTTATATGTAGAATTTATTAAGTTGCTATACTTCTGAAATCTCCTAACATATAATTATCAAAGTATTATCATACTTCTTTCTAAAATTTTTACCCTTTTATGAGCAAAAATAATGGTGATCAACGAAGAGCTGGAGTTAAGGAAATAGCCAGACGTGCCAAAGTTTCTCTTGCTACTGTAGATAGAGTAATACATAACAGAACGGGTGTTTCGGATAGTACCCGAAAGAAAATTCAAAAGATCATTGATGAAATAAACTATCAGCCTAATTTATTAGCTAGTCGATTAGCCTCTCGGAAAATTTTTAACTTGGCCATATTAATTCCTAAAGTATCTAGAGAGACAAGCTACTGGCAGGCACCGCTGGATGGCATTGATAGAGCTGAGACAGAAATCAGTAAGTATGGTATTCGTTTGAATAAGTATCTGTATAATCTCAACAGTAAAACCTCATTTGTAAAGAAAGCTAATCAATTATTAGATACTTCGGTTGATGGTATTCTCTTGGCGCCTTCATTTATAGAGGAGACAGTAGAGTTTGTAAACAAGTGTAAGGCTCGTAAGATACCCTATGTTTTCATTGACTCTGATATACCTGATCAGGAAAGCCTTTGCTACATTGGGCCAGATTTAAAACAAAGTGGTTATCTCGCAGCTCATTTAATGAAGTATGGTCTTGGCGAAAAAGCAAAACTGTTGGTAGTGAATATTTCCAAAGAAATTGATAATCATCACCATCTGTTAAGAAAAGAAGAAGGTTTCAAAGATTATTTTAAAGACAACCTTTTTACTAACCCAATCTTAAAAGTTGATATACGACAAACAAATTATGAGGCTATTCAGGATTCCTTGAAGACAATTTTCAAAGAACATCCGAATGTTAAGGGGATATTTACCACTAATTCCCGGGTGTCATCGGTGGCTCGTTTTCTGAAGTCAGTAAAGAAAAGTGATCTATTGCTAGTCGGGTACGATTACCTTAAAGACAATATTGAGTGCCTGAAAAATAAAACAGTCGATTTTCTAATCTGTCAAAAACCAGAAGAACAAGGCTTTAAGGGTGTGATGGCGTTGTACAAAAAGGTTGTTTTATCAAGTAAGGTGGATAAAGTTCATTACATGCCTATTGACATCATCACCCGAGAAAATTATGCTTACTATAGTAACTGATAATAGCCTGCTTATCTCCCTAATTCCAGATGGTCTAAAAAGTAATAAAAGTGTGTGGGCTTCTACCGCTTACTTTGGGATTTGACAAAAAATTGAATAATGATTTTGATTCATAAAAAAAATAGCTACTTTACGGGTACGTACCCGTAACGCTTAAACTCATTATAACCCATTCAAAAACTATTATCTAAAATAAGTGAAAAATGGTGAGGTTGTCGTTACGAGTTTATTCTGATTGATATTTTGACAGTTGGGAAATAAAAAAATTATGTAAGTCTCAACTTCTGATCATAGTTACTAATGCTTAAATAAATAATAAACTTATGGAAGAACATAAGGGACGAAGAGTTTTTATTAAAAAAGTAGCTGTAGGAGGCCTGGGAGCTAGTCTGGCAAGCGCTTCTTCTCCATTTATTCAATACAATGGATCTGCCAACGAAAAAGTAGTAGTGGCAGTGATGGGTACCAATAGCCGTGGAAGCGCACTGGCAAGAGGTTTTGCTAAACTAAAGGGAACAGAAGTAGGCTATATTTGTGACGTAGATGATCAGGCTATTGAAAAAGGAATACAAGCCACCAAAGAAGGAGGGCAAAAGATAACGCCTAAGGCAGAGAAAGATATTCGCAAAGTACTGGAAGATAAAGGAGTAGATGCCATTGCCATTGCTGCACCCGATCACTGGCATGCACCGGCAGCTATCATGGCCCTAAAGGCAGGCAAACATGTATATGTAGAAAAACCCTGTAGCCATAATCCCCGCGAAGGTGAAATGCTGGTTGATACCGCACGTAAATCCAATCTAATCGTGCAGATGGGTAATCAACGAAGGTCTTGGCCATTTGTAGTAGAGGGTATTCAGCAGCTAAAAGATGGTATCATTGGGCGCCCATACTTTGCGAGAGCCTGGTATGCTAATTCCAGAGAATCTATAGGTTATGGTAAGAAAGCGGCGATACCCGCTGGTTTGGATTATGAACTGTGGCAGGGACCAGCTCCTCGTAAACCTTATCAGGATAATCTGATTCATTACAATTGGCACTGGTTCTGGCATTGGGGGACCGGCGAACTGCTCAATAATGGCACCCATTTTATTGATCTGTGCCGATGGGGGTTGGGCGTAGATTATCCTATAAGAGTAAGTTCTGGCGGAGGAAGATATGCGTTTCAAGATGACTGGCAAACTCCGGATACGCAGCTTGCCTACTACGATTTTGATGACCAAAAAAGCATATCCTGGGAGGGAAGAAGCTGCAACCGACGTAACCTTGAAGGTATGTCGGCAGGGGCGTCTTTTCATGGAGAAAAAGGAACTCTGGTCATTGATGGAAATGGATATGTTGTGTATGACAACAGGAATAAAGAAATCAAAAGAGCCAGCCAGAAACAGACAAATGCTTTAGATACAACCGGACCGGGCTTTGATCTGGATCAGGGGCACCTGAATAATTTTAGAGAATGTATTCTCAGTGGAAAACAGCCGGTGTCGCATATTGAAGATGCTAATAAGAGCGTACATATCTGCCATTTGGGTAACATAGCCTATCGTACTAAGCGAGTCCTCAATTGTGATCCCAAAAATGGAAAAATCATAGGTGATGATGAAGCAATGGCTTTGTGGGGCAGAGAGTATGAAACCGGATGGGATCCTAGTGTATAAATTGAAGGGATGTAAGCGATAAAATGTCTGTTAGAATAATAGTAAGTTTTTTTTATCAGCATTTTCCTCTTGCCAAAAGATCTTTTGTCAGAAATAAAACCTAAAATGAATAATATTATCAAAAGGCGAAATTTTATCAAAAACTCAGCTGTTTCAGCAGTGGGACTCAGTTTGGCTTCTTATCCATTTTATAATATGAGAGGCAAACCAAATAAAGAACTGAAGGCAGGTATCATCGGGCTGGATACCTCTCATAGTGTAGCTTTTACCAAAGTGCTAAACGATCCTGAAGCCCTCACTGATATTGCTGGAGTAAGGGTAGTGGCTGCTTATCCTCATGGCAGTAAGGACATTGAAAAAAGTGTAAGCCGGATTCCTGGTTATACCAAAGAAATGCAGGAGCTAGGAGTGGAAATAGTGGATTCTGTGGATGCACTTCTGGAGAAGGTAGATGTAGTATTGCTGGAAACTAATGATGGACGCCGACATCTTGAGCAGGCCTTACAAGTTTTTAAAGCAGGAAAGCCGGTTTTTATTGACAAACCTGTAGCTGCTTCTTTGTCGGATACGATTGCTATTTTTGAAGCAGCCAAAAAATACAAAGTACCCCTATTTTCTTCTTCCTCACTACGTTATGCAGAAAATGCTCAAGAGATTCGCAAGGGTGAAAAAATAGGGAAAGTAATGGGGGCTGATGCTTACAGCCCTGCTCATTTGGAAAAAACACATCCGGATTTGTACTGGTATGGTGTTCATGGTGTTGAAACGCTTTATACTGTGATGGGTATAGGGTGCGAGAAAGTTAAAAGAACTCATACTGAAGATACGGATGTAGTAGTAGGTACCTGGAATGATGGTCGCATAGGCACATTTAGAGGTATGCGGACTGGTAAACTCGGTTATGGAGGTACTGCATTTGGAGATGAAGGTATTGCTCCAATAGGACCTTATGCAGGTTACCGACCCTTGGTTGTGGAAATAGTAAAGTTTTTTCATACTGGGAAAGCCCCTGTCTCACCCAAAGAGACTATTGAAATTTTTGCTTTTATGGAAGCTGCAGACGAAAGTAAACGGCAGGGAGGTAAGGAAGTAAGGGTGGAGAATGTGATGAAAAAAGCGCAAGCAGCCATGCAAGGCAGGTAATAAACAAGTACTTGGTGTATATTAGCAAGGAGGAATCAAGCTACAGATTGTATCTTTGAGTTTGAAAAGCTGTTCCGTTTTTTGAATTTATAAGAAGGGATCATTTTTGTACTTAGCAGAAACTTTCAATTTTGGAAAGAAAGTAGAATACAGTAAAAATGAACTGGCTTTAACGGTGCTGCTCTCCTTGCTCGTTCTGACAAATGTAAAAGTTCATATGATAAGCTTATACCTCATATTTTTAACAGAACATCATTTTCTATTCTAAATAATTCAATGAAATCTTTTTTACTTTAGTTTTTTCTTAATAATTTCGGGTACGTACCCGAAAGTGATTTTGTGCCTTTTGTAAAAATATCTATAATGAAAAATACATCCCGCAGAAAATTCTTATTAACCAATGTTACAGCTCTATCTGGACTAGCAGCTTTTGGTTATTCCAATACTTCATCTGTGTTTGAACCTCTTTCAACCAATGTAGAAAAGGTGCGAGTTGGACTCATCGGTGTAGGTAGTAGGGGAGGAGGAATTGTCCATGTCCTGAAAGATTTGCCAGGAGTAGAATTAGCAGCCTGTTGTGATATCAATACGGAGCATTTACAGAGAGGAATCAGCATGGCTGCCAAAGGGGCTAAAGCGTATACTGACTATCAGAAAATGCTCTCCGATAAAAATTTGGACGCAGTTATCATCGCCACGCCTCTGTATTTACATTTTCCAATGGCCATGCATGCCGTGGAGGCGGGCAAACATGTGTACCTAGAAAAGACGATGAGCTATGACATTCCTCAGGCACTGAAAATGGTGGATAAAGTCAATGCTACCAAACTTGTCTTTCAGATTGGTCATCAATATCGTTACTATGCCTTATATCATAAAGTGCATGAAGTATTATCTAAAGGATGGTGTGGGGAAGTGAAGCATTTTGAGTGTCAGTACCATCGTAATGATGACTGGCGGAGGGAAGTAAAAGATCCTAAAAATGAAAAACAGGTTAACTGGCGGATGTACCGTGAATTTTCCGGTGGGTTGATGGCCGAACTTTGTGCTCATCAGATAGATATTATTAACTGGATGACTGGAAGCCCGCCAATCAAGGTTACAGGATTGGGAGGTATTGATTACTGGAAAGATGGAAGAGAAACCTATGACAACGTACGGACTGTCTACGAGTACCCGAATGGTGTTAAAGCTTCCGTAAGCTCGATTCTCAGCAATGCCTATAAAGGGTATTCTATCCGTATCCTGGGAACAAAAGCTACCATAGAAATTCAGCGGGATAAAGCCTATTTATATCCTGAAGCTAATAAGGCTGAACTGGGCGTGGTAGATGGGGTATCAGGAGCTACGATTAAAGCCTGGACACAGGGAGAACCAACGTTGTTGAATTTTGAATCAGAGGACAACGCTGAACGTTCACCTACAGCCTATGCTCTGTTAGATTTTGCTGACTGTATTAGAAGCGGTAAACAACCATTCTCCAATGTGGATACTGGTAAAGATGTAAGTGTGGCAGTACATATGGGAAATACCGCTATGCGAGAAGAAAAATATCAGTATTGGAAACCGGAGTATTCTTTATAAATTATATCTTGACTTACAAGCAGTATACCTCATCCTTAAACCTTCTAATTCCAGGAGCTATATGAAGCATTTTTTCAGGTATTTAGGCCCTGGAATTATTACAGCAGCTCTTGTTTTTGGCCCCGGTAGCCTTACTATTACCTCTAAACTGGGTTCTTTATACGCCTACAATCATATTTGGGTGATCGTAAGCGCCATTTTTTTTATGGTGAATTTTACAGAGATGGGAGCCCGCATAGGAATTGCTACGGAATCCTCACTACTAAGCATCATAAAAGATAAATGGGGTAAAGCAGCTTCCATTATTTTAGGTCTAGGCATATTTGCTATCACTGCCTCTTTCCAGGCGGGGAATACAGTAGGGGCAAGTCTTGCACTTGCTGAGCTTTTTCATACCAGTGTGGGGCCCTGGGTCGTAGCATTTACTTTTACAGCGATTAGCCTGCTTTTTTTCAGATCATTTTATCAAGTTTTAGAAAGAGTGATGATCGTCTTGGTAGGGGTAATGTTGTTGTCTTTTCTGATCACACTGACATTAGCAAGTCCTGATTTGGCAGCTATTGGATTAGGCCTGATTCCAGTCTTGCCATCCGGCTCTGAAGTACTGACCATCGCGTTGATCGCTTCTAGTTTTTCAGTGGTAGGAGCTTTTTATCAGGGCTATCTGGTGAAAGAAAAAGGCTGGAAGAAAAATCAAATCAAGCAGGGAAAAAAAGAAGCTATCGTGGGCGTGATGGTTTTAGGGATGATCTCATTGTTTATCTTAATCAATGCCGCGGCTATTTTGTACCCTAAAGGCATACAGGTAAACTCTGCAACAGACATGGGGTTAGCGCTGGAACCTCTTTATGGAAACACTGCTACTGTCATTTTTATGTTGGGGTTATTTGGCGCCTCATTCTCTTCTCTGATTGGGAATGCTACCATTGGCGGCTCATTACTGGCAGATGCGTTTTCATTAGGGAATCAACTCAAGTCTCCCAAAGTAAGGGGTATGATTATGCTGGTAATGGTGATAGGAGCTGTTATTGCACTGAGATTTGGCAGGTTACCTCTAGAGTTAATCGTATTCGCCCAGGCTATCACTGTTATAATAGCGCCCTTGGTAGGGGTTGCTTTGTTGGTGTTAGCCAACGACCAAGCCCGTATGGGAGAGTTCAAGAATAATCGCTGGAAAAATATCGTAGGGGTACTGGGGTTAGGGCTGCTTCTTTTTTTATCAGCCAGCCAGGTTTATTTGCAATTCATCAGATAAAATTATTATGAAAGACTTAGCGAAACTGGAAAAACAATTATTAGCTCCGAGCCAGGATCTTATCAGTGATATGCAGGCGTTGGATGGAGATATTTTACTCCTAGGGGTAGGAGGAAAAATGGGACCTAGTCTGGCAGTATTAGCCAAGCAGGCTCTGATAGCTGCCGGCAAAGATAATGCTGTGATTGGGGTTTCCCGGTTTTCAGATTCTACTCTTCAGCAAAATTTGGAAAGTCAGGGGGTTCAAACAATCAAAGCAGATCTGCTTGATAACAAACAACTTGAAAGTTTGCCGGAGGTAAAGAATGTCATTTTTATGGCGGGAACCAAGTTTGGCACTACCGGGAAAGAATCTTTTACCTGGGCGATGAATGCTTATCTGCCAGGAAAAGTAGCAGAGAAATTCAGAAATTCTAAGATTTTAGTTTTCTCTACCGGTAATATTTATCCTTTTGTATCGGTTTATTCAGGTGGAGCCACAGAAGAGACTACCCCGGGGCCGGTAGGAGAATATGCACAATCCTGCCTTGGCAGAGAAAGGATGTTTGAACACTTTTCCAGCTTATATAAGATTCCCACACTGATTTATCGCCTCAATTATGCTATAGATTTTAAGTACGGTGTATTGTTGGAAATAGCCAAGTCGGTATTAGAGGAGAAAGAAATTGATCTATCCACCGGACATGTAAATGTAATCTGGCAGGGTGATGCCAATGAGTATGCCCTGAGATCATTCAGGTTTTGCGAATCACCGCCCCGTAAGCTAAATATTACCGGTCCAGAAACAGTTTCCATCCGTTGGGCTGCTGAGGAATTTGGGAAAATTTTTAATAAAAAGCCTCGCTTTATCAACGAAGAGCAACCTACAGCTTTGCTCAACAATGCATCTACTGCCCATCAGCTATTTGGATACCCGAAAGTAAGCCTGAAGGCTATGATTGAAATTATAACTATCTGGCTTAGCAGTGGAGGAGATACTATTAATAAACCCACCCGTTTTCAGGAAAGAAAAGGAGCTTTTTAAAGATAAGTAGTAATGCATTTTCCTGGGAGGAACATGTGAGCTACAAGAATTAACGATTAACACATGAAATCATTAGCACCAGCGATTAGAAAACTACTTTTTGAAGGAACCGTCATTCCTGCGCATCCCTTGGCTTTAGATAAATCCAGGAAAATGGATGAGAAGCGACAGCGTGTCCTTACGCGTTATTATATGGATAGTGGTGCCGGCGGTATAGCCGTAGGCGTACATACCACACAGTTTGAAATCAGGAAAAATGAAATTGACTTGTTTAAACCCATACTGAAACTGGCTGCAGAAGAAGTTGAGCAGGCACAACTTAGCCGACCATTTATCAAGGTAGCAGGTATTGTAGGACCTACAGAGCAGGCTTTGCAGGAAGCAGAACTTGCTGTAGAACTAGGATATGATTTGGGGTTGGTGAGCAACGGTGGCTTGGCAGAGCTTTCAGAAGCACAACTGATCAAGAGAACGGAGAAGATCGCTGAAGTCATTCCTGTATTTGGATTTTACCTTCAGTCAGCAGTGGGAGGTAAGGTACTGAGTTTTGATTTCTGGAAAGATTTTGCTGAAATACCCAATGTACAAGCGATTAAGATGGCCCCCTTTAACCGTTATCAGACCCTGGATGTCGTAAGAGCTGTATGTCATTCTTCTCGCCACAAGGAGATAGCACTATATACTGGTAATGATGACAATATTGTGGCAGACTTGCTTACTACCTATCGCTTCAGGGTTCAGGGGGAGGAAAGAGAAAAATCTATTGTAGGAGGGCTTCTTGGCCATTGGGCAGTATGGACACAAAAAGCAGTGGAGCTTCTGGAAGAGATCAAAAATATCAGACAACAAGGAAATTCTGTACCTGGCGAGATGCTCACCAAAGGAATTGCAGTTACCGATTCCAACGCAGCTTTTTTTGATTCAGCCAACCTCTTCAAAGGCTGTATCGCCGGGCTTCATGAAGTATTGCGAAGACAAGGTGTATTGGAAGGTACCTGGTGCCTCAACCCTGAAGAATGTATGTCTGCCGGGCAAAGCGAGGAGATTACTAGAGTATACCAAGCGTATCCTGAACTCAATGACGATGCTTTTGTGAAAGAGAACCTGGAAAGGTGGCTGCGATAACAAATTATTCATTATAAAAAATTACGATGGAATTAAGTACCATTGATCTTATTGTCATCGGATCATTCTTTCTGACCATGCTCCTGATTGGTTTTTGGTCTTATTTTAAAAATAAGAATGTAGAAGACTACTTTGTTGCTGGTGGAAACCTGCCCTGGTGGTTATCCGGTATCTCTCACCATGTGTCAGGCTATAGCGGAGCCGTTTTTGTAGCCTATGCTGCGCTAGCATACACACATGGATTTTCCTTATACATCTGGTGGGCATTTACCATTGGGTTTTCTATTATCTTAAGTGCCAGAGTATTCCCTGTTTTCTGGGTACGCTTGCGCAAAAAATTCAGGATACAGTCTCCGCTGGAATATCTGGCTAATCGCTACAATGTGCTTACTCAGCAAATCATGGCCTGGAGCGGAGTGTTGCTTAAGCTATTTGATGTAGGGGCCAAATGGGCTGCTATTGCCATACTGTTGAATATATTTACTGGCTTATCCCTAAGCACAGGAATTCTGATTTCAGGAGGGATCTCCCTGATCTATATCACTTTTGGTGGACTTTGGGCAGTTATTATCACAGATTTTACCCAGTTTATAGTTCAGGTCGTGGCAGGTATTGTCATGTTTGTGGTAGTAGTGGAAAGGTTAGGTGGATTTGACTCTATTTTTAGCGTGTGGGAGCAACTACCAAAGGAAAATAGTCAGCTCTTCAATGAGCCCTATACTGTGGCTTTTGCGCTGGCTTTTTTGTTTATCAACTTTCTGAGCTACAATGGTGGAAGCTGGAACCTGGCCACCCGCTATATCTCGTCTCCTAATGAACAAGAGGCTTCTAAAGCAGCCTATCTCTCTGGAATTCTATATCTGATATGGCCATTGATACTTTTTTTCCCTATGTGGGCAGCTCCGATTATTTTGCCAGGTTTGGAAGATCCTTCGCAAGCTTATGGTGCGCTTACCCTGGAACTGCTACCTTCCGGACTCATTGGTTTAGTCATAGCCTCCTTATTTGCAAACACAATGTCAATGACTTCTTCAGATGTCAATACCATTTCTGCAGTCATTACTCGTGACATACTGCCAGTAGTTTCAGCACGCTTCAAAGATGAAAGAAGGTCACTAACAACAGCCCGGATTACAACCTTTGTCTTTACTCTTCTGACCATCACTGTAGCCTTACAGCAGGAACGGTTTGGAGGGGTGGTGGGTCTGATTATTTCGTGGTTTGGTGCCTTACTGGGACCTATCGCTGTACCTATGCTCTTCGGACTTTTACCAGCTTTCAAAAGCTGCGGCCCCAGGGCGGCAATTTCTTCCATTGCTGCCGGGCTTATTACTTTTATCATTACCAAAAATGTAGAGATGGAAAGTATGGCTTTAGAAATAGGCTTACCAGTATTCGTTTCTACAATTGTCTATATAAGTATGGGATACATCAATAGAAAAGAAGTACCCGAGCGTGTAAAAAAATTATTAGCTTCAATTCAGCAAAATAATGATGAACGACACTACAAAAAAATTTAAAACTTCCAGAATGGAAGTTCAGGTTTTTGCATCTCGTAATGAGATAGGGGAAGCTGCCGGTAAAGCTGTGGAAAATAAAATCCTGGAGTTGTTAGAAACCCAGGACGAAATTAGGATGATCTTTGCAGCCGCTCCTTCTCAAAATGAAATGCTGGCTTATTTGAGGCAGTCATCACAGATACCCTGGCATCGCATTACAGCATTTCATATGGATGAATACATAGGATTAGCGCCTGAAGCTCCCCAACGTTTTGCTAACTTTCTGAAAGCACATCTTTTTGATCATGTCGCTTGCAAAGAAGTGCATCTTATAGATGGAAATCAAAATATTGATGCTGAGTGCAGCAACTATGCTGCATTAGTTTCTGAAAAGCCCATTGATATTGTATGTCTGGGCATAGGAGAAAACGGTCACATTGCTTTTAATGACCCTCCAGTAGCTGATTTTGATGATCCGGAAATTATTAAAATAGTAGAACTTGATGAGCAGTGTCGCCAACAGCAGGTAAATGATGGCTGTTTTGCCTCTTTAGCACAAGTACCCCGAAAAGCACTTACCCTCACTATACCTACGCTAATGAAGGGAAGATTTCTTTATTGCGTGGTGCCAGGCAAAACCAAGAGAATGGCGGTCAACAAAACGCTGAATCAGGAAGTTTCTACGGATTGCCCTGCGACTATTCTAAAAACACATGCTCACTGCAAAATGTATCTGGATATTGAATCATACGGTAAAAGCATATAATAAAAGTAACCAACAGTACGCTGAGGTGAAGATTGTTGAGGGAGTAAACTGCATATCGGGTAAGCAGGAAAGATTGACAATCAGCAAAGGGAAGGTTGAGAAAATCAAAACGCTTGAAAGTGTGGATGATGACGGTACTTTCTTCGGACCAGGCTTGATTGATATTCAAGTCAATGGAATTGATGGGATTGACTTTAATGATACTACACTAAAGCCTGAAGATGTATTAAAAGCTACCCAATATTTGTTGAGCAAAGGTGTCACTACTTTTTTTCCAACACTCATCACTAATTCTGATGAAAATATTTACCAACTGATAAACATCATTGTCAGTGCTTGTCATGAATATCCCGTGGTTGATGCCTGTGTGAGTGGAATTCATCTGGAAGGGCCTTTTATATCCAAAGTAGATGGTGCCAGAGGCGCTCATGATCTGAAATATATTAAAGCACCGGATTGGGAGTGGGTAAAACATTGCCAGGAAATATCCGGTGGTAAAATTAAAGTAGTGACCTTTTCCCCTGAATGGGAAGGTTCTACTGACTTCGTTCATCAGTGTGTATCGCATGAAATTTTGGTCGCCATAGGACATTCCAATGCTACACCTAAAGAAATTCATTCTGCAGTTATCGCTGGTGCCAGCTTATCTACACACCTGGGTAATGGAGTACCTTTAATGCTGCCTCGTCACCCTAATTTGCTGTGGGAGCAGCTGGCCCAGGATAAGCTCTATACCAGTATCATTGCCGATGGGTTCCATCTCCCTGATGCATTTCTCACTACAGCGATCAGAACCAAAGGCGAAAAGGTTTTTTTAGTGAGCGATGCTACTTGTTTTTCAGGAATGTCTTCTGGAGTGTATAAAACACATATCGGAGAAGAAGTAGTGCTGGAAAAAGATGGAAGGCTATCAATGAAAAATTCACCAGATCTGCTGGCTGGGGCTACCAAATGTTTAATAGAAGATATGCAGTATTTACTGGACAGGAAGTTGGTTGAGCTTGCAGAAGCATGGAAAATGGCATCTATCTATCCTGCAAGTTTTTTGGCTTGTCCGGCCCCTGGCATAGCATCCTCTCAACCAGCCGATCTGGTGGTGTTTAGAATCAACCAGGGAAAAAAGGTTGAGATTGTCCAGGTTGTTAAAAAAGGTCTGACAGTCTTTGAAGGATAATTTTTAGACATTCATGGGGATACATATCTTCATTAAACTTAATGAATTACAACGTACAACCTTCTGCGGAAAAATAGAATATATCCAATCCTCCATAGAATCCTGAAGGTGTGTTTTGGCAGATAAGCGCATTTCTCTAAAGTGATGCAAAAGTATCTTGAGTTTGTACATAAAGGGGAGCCGCAAGAGTGGGAACCTAATATCCTCCTAGTAAGTATTATAAAACAGCTCAGACATAGGCTAAAAGTCATATGTGATAATACATTTTATACTTTCGGTTATGTGCCCACATACAATTTTATTTCCTGGGAGGAAATAAAAAGGCACAAAAAATAGGGTGAAATCTTTTGATCTCTTAGAGAATTATTTAAATTCGGGTACGTGCCCGTAAAAATGTAAGTGTCACAATGGTTTTCAGCTATTAATAGTGAAAGTACTCGTATGTTAGCATTAGCAAACTAATTCAAATTTTTTTATATCTTTTCGGGCACGTGCCCGAAATCCAAACTAACAATAATGAGAAGAAATGAACCGGTAATTAACACAGCATTAGCTGCCTATGGAATGTCAGGCAGGGTGTTTCATACTCCTTTGCTGCATGTACATGCTGGTTTCAAACTGCATTCAATCCTTCAGAGAAATAAAAATGATGCGAAGCAGAAATACCCTGATCTTAATGTAGTGTCTAACTACCAGGATCTGCTAAATAATGAAGCTGTTGAGCTTATTATTGTTAACACTCCAGAATACCTGCATTACGAAATGGCATCCCAGGCCTTGGAAGCAGGTAAGCATGTGGTGGTAGAAAAAGCCTTTACCTCTACTACCTCAGAGGCCAGGCAATTGATTGATCTTGCGCAAAAACAAGGTAAGATGCTTAGTGTCTTCCAGAACAGTCGTTGGCATGGTGACTTTTTGACTATTAAGAAATTGGTTGAAAATAAGCTTTTAGGTAAGTTGGTAGATTATGAGGCCCATTATGATCGATATCGCAACTACGTTGAGGAAAACAACTGGAAAGAAGAGCCTCTTCCTGGTACTGGTGTTTTGTATAACTTAGGGTCCCATATGATAGATCAGGTCTTGGTATTATTTGGCTGCCCTCAATCTGTACAAGCAGATATCAGAGTGCAACGTCCGAGTGGAAAAGTGGAAGATAACTTTGAGTTGATACTCGCCTATGATCAGTTAAAGGTGACCCTTAAATCCAGTTATCTGGTAAGAGAACCTGGTCCACGCTATGTGATGCATGGTACCAAAGGAAGCTTCATCAAAAATGGCGCTGACCCTCAGGAGGCATTACTTAAATCTGGGAGGTCACCTTTGGAAGAAGGGTGGGGGCAAGAGGAAAAGGGGCATTGGGGAAGAATTAATACCGATATAAATGGTCTGCATATTCAAGGAGAAGTTGAGACGCTACCAGGTTCTTATTTAGGGTATTATGACAGCATATATGCTGCGATTCGTGAAGGAAAAGAACCTGAGGTAAAAGCAGAGCAGGCAATGCAGGTGATTGCTATTATTGAAGCTGCAATAAAAAGTAATAAGGAAAACAGAAAAATAATTTTGGAAGCTCCTCCTTAGGGATAATTGTATTACATGACTTCACAAGGAAAGTTGAACAATATCCTGAGCTTGTTCAAAATCTAAATTGGTAGCCAAATTTAAACTGGAAAAAGATATATTGGAGGACATTACCCCCTTGGATATCTTCTCCTGGTCAAAAATAATATCGATGAAACTATACCGCCTATTTTTCATTTTCATTTTTTTTAGTTGGGAATTTCGGCCTGCATTGGCGCAGGAGTCTTCTCAAAGTACATTAGAACGAAGAGAAGAGTATCTTAGGCAGCTAAAGTCAGTCTTACCCCCTGACTACCAAAGGAGGTCCGATGCTCCCCCGCCTACACCGGTTGATTCTACCTGGTCGAGCTGGCAGCAACGTAGCGGAGAACTACCGCCTGATTTTACTCAGTTACCTTCATTACCTTTTCTGCCAGATCCATTAATACTGGACGAAGGAGGGAAAAATATCCCCGTCAAAACAATGGAACAGTGGTATAAAAAGCGCCAATGGATTAAGGAGCAGGCACAGCACTGGATTACGGGTACAATGCCACCGGCACCTGACAACCTGAAAGCCAGTCTGGTGGATGAAAGGAAACTTGGTGACTTGACAGAGCAGGATGTATTGCTTGAATTTGGACCTGCTCATAAGGCAAAACTAAATATCACTTTACTGATTCCTCCAGGTGAAGGACCATTCCCGGTATTTATGTGCCCCTGGAAAAAAGATCGTTACGACTGGGTTCAGGCTGCGGTACGGCGAGGATATATGGCGGTCAGGTTCAGAGCAACTGATCCTAAATACGGACATCCTGATGACAGTGAGGCTTACGCAAAAATCTACTGGCCCGATTATGACTTTACGACCATTGGCCGCTGGGCCTGGTCGGTATCGCGTACCATAGATTACCTCTATACCCGTTCTGATGTAGAGCAGGAGCAAATTGCACTGACAGGGCTTTCCCGCAATGGAAAAATGTCGCTTTGGGCTGCAGCTTACGATGAGCGGATCAAAGCGGTAGTGCCGATCAGTGGAGGAACAGGCGGGGAAAATCCTTTTCGCTACACCTCAGATAAATACGATAATGAAACCATTGAACTTCTTAGCCGCTGGCAGCCTCATTGGCTACATCCCCGGATTCGCTTTTTTGTTGGCAGAGAGCATAAGCTTCCTGTAGACCAGAATTCATTGATGGCACTGATCGCACCCCGGGGGCTCATGCTGAGCTCCTCTATCACCGAATCACAAGGTGGCCCCTGGGGGATTGAGCAAGCGTACCTGTCAACCAAAAAAACTTATGAGTTTCTGGGGGCTGATAATAAAATTGCATTGGATCTGAGGCATGGGCTGCATGCCCCTTCGGCCAGGGATATGGAGCGCTACCTGGATTTCTTCGACTACATTTTTGGACGGGGCAGCATCATGCCCCACAATCAACAATATTACAGCTACAGTTTTTCCCGCTGGCTGGGCTTGTCGGAAGAGTTAATTGACCCTCTTGCCTACAAGTCAAAAGGAATCGACAATATATTGGTCAATCAGGAAGGAAAGAAAATCAGCTCGGTGCCTGAGTGGGAGCAGAAAGAGAAAGAAGTCGAGCATTGGTTGGATTGGGTAATGGGAAATGAACCACCCTCTCTAGGCCCGGGAAAACAGTCTGATTATATGCGGGAAGTGGTGGGTCTTCCTGATATACCCCCGGACTTTGGAAGCAGGGCGATTTCGTTTGGGCAGCTGTATTTTCCTCATACGGAAGATGGGAAGCCAGCAAAAAAAGATCTTCCGCTGGTCATTTACCTGCACGAGTATAGCTACACTAAAGGGTTTGTTAAATCTACCGATATCATCAAGCGGTTTCTGGAGGCGGGCTTTGCTGTTTATGCTTTTGATCAGATTGGCTTTGGCAGTCGCATTGAAGAGGGGAAGTTGTTTTACGAGCGGTTCCCCCATTGGAGCAAACTGGGGAGAATGGTATCAGACGTTCGTTGGGCTATAGATGAGCTGTCTCAGATAGAGTTTCTGGATAAGGATAAAATGATGGTGGCTGGCTATTCTCTTGGAGCTACTGTGGGGTTATACACTGCCGCGAAAGACGATCGCATTGCAGGAGTGATTTCGGTCTGCGGATTTTCTCCTATGCGGCTAAATCGGGTAGGGAAAACAGCAGAAGGTATATATGGCTATTCACATTTGCACGGTCTATTGCCTCGCCTAGGCTTCTTTGCTGATGATGAAGATAGGATACCTTATGATTATCATGAAATACTCGCCACGATTGCGCCTCGGCCTTTGCTTGTAATCGCTCCTAATTGGGACCAGTACAATGCATATGAAGATGTAAAGATGACAGTTCTAGAAGCAAAAAAAGTCTTTGCGCTGTATCATTCTGATGAAAATCTCCAATTAGAGGTACCCGACGATTACAATAGACTTTCTTCCGATACGAAAGCACTTATGGTAAAGTGGGCTCAAGAAAATTTTGTGGATGAAAGTCAAAAGCCCTATTCTAATCGATATAAACAGTGATGATATTATATGAGAATTAATCCCTCAGGTAACATTCAAAAAAACTCAACAATAAAAGACTAAAAATTAGAGATAAAGAGAAATATTAATTAAATTCGGGTACGTGCCCGTAAAAATTTAAGCTTAGTATGAAATAACAAGAAATCTACACCAATATGCTTCTAGCCGCGGGGGGGATTATCTGTGAGGATGATACCGCATCTACCTTTGGAGAGGATAGAGAGTTAGCTGCGTACATGTAAAAAAGCGCAAACCTGAGTAATGATATACGATGAGTTCATCGACAAGGTGACTTTTTGGCTATCAAATATATTTATGCCCAATGGAGAAAGATGATGAGGGTATATAAAGGTTTGAGAGCGTGCAGATGGAAAGGAGGGTGAGGAGTTATTGTTTGAAACACCGCCTTAATAAGGTGCTTTGTAAAATACGGTTATATGTGTGAACCAACTTAATGAAACTAATGAAGTATAATTCTACAGTATTAATATTTGTATGTATCCTGCTGTCAACTTCTTGTAATCAGGAAAAACTATACCCTGATTCTCTCACTCCGGATGAAGCATTAGGAAGTTTCCAACTGCACGAAGGCTTTGAAATTGAAGTGTTTGCTGCCGAACCTCATGTCAAAGATCCGGTGGAGCTTGTGTTTGATGAAAGGGGTAATGTGTACGTCGTGGAAATGCCAGATTATCCCTATAAGCCCAAGGAAGGTGAAGCGGCAGGGCGTATTAAGATGCTGATAGATACTGATCATGATGGCAAAATAGATGATTCAGTAGTATTTGCTGATAAACTATCTGAAGCTACCAGCGTTTTGCCCTGGAAAGATGGGCTCTTGGTAACCTCAGCGCCAGATATTCTTTACCTTAAAGATACTGACGGCGACCATCAGGCTGACTCCAAAGAGGTTTTGTTCACTGGCTTTTTTGAAAATAACTCTGAAGCACAAATAACCAACCTCAGGTTTAGTGTAGATAACTGGATTTATGCTGCTAATCACGGTCAGGCAGGAGAGGTAAGCTTTAGCAGAAATCCTGATGCACCTAAATTGTCAATGCGAGGTGGTGATTTTCGCTTTCGTCTTGACCAGGGAAAGTTCGAACTTGCCAGTGGTCCAGGGCAGTTTGGACATACTATTGATGACTGGGGACATAGATTTATCACGCAAAATACGATTCATATTCGTCATGCAGTAATTCCTAAACGATACCTGGATAGACATCCTCACCTCTCTTCTTCCAATGCGGCATTGAATATCTCTGATCATGATCTTCGTATGTATCAGGAAACACCGGCTCCTTACTGGCGAGCAGAGCGTACGCGTAGAAGACAAAAGCAATATGATGAGCAGGGACTGGATAGAGTTGAATATGCAGAAGATCATTTTACTGGCGCATCAGGGGGAACCATATATACGGGAGACGCTTTTCCTGGAGAATATTATGGAAATATATTTACAGGAGATGTAGCTGGAAATCTCATTCACAGAGATGTTTTGACTCCTATGGATGATAGTCCCACTTTTATAGCGCAGCGCCATGAATCAGAAGCTGACAAGGAGTTTCTGGCCTCTACTGATCCTTGGTTCCGGCCAGTAAATTTCACTGTAGGGCCGGATGGATACCTGTATGTAATTGACATGTATCGTCAGCATATAGAAACTCCTCTCTCAATACCGGAAGATCTTAAAGAGGATATGGACTTTCTGAATGGAAGTGATATGGGAAGGATCTACCGGATAAAGCCGGCGAATGCAGAGTCAAAAAGTAAAATCATTCCCAACCTGAAAGAGATGGAAACGCAGAAGCTAGCGGAATTACTTTCACATCAGAATCAGTGGTGGCGTCTTCAGGCGCAAAGGCTTTTACTGGAAAGGCAGGATCTTGGCGTAGTTCCAAAAATAGAAACTATATTTCAGCAACATCAGGATCCCAGAGTGCGTCTGCATGCCCTATATGTTTTGGAAGGACTGAATAGTCTGAAACCCGAACATGTGGAGCAGGCAATGCATGATAGTCATCCTGGCGTTAGAGAACACAGCATCATTTTGGCAGAACGATTTCGTCAGATGTTACCTCAAATTGTACAATGCCTCAAAGATAGTGCTTCAAGAGTAGCTTTTCAGGCCAGTCTCAGTTTAGGCAATTTTGAAAATGATGAGATAGTACCAGCACTAGCTGAAGTGGTGAAAGAAAAAGGAGCTGACCCCTGGTTTAAGGCTTCCGTTCTCAGTTCTGAACCGGGAGCATCATTTGCCCTCATGAGAACGATTAGCGAAGATGCGTTATTTTTCAAGCAAATTGAACCCTGGAAATTAAACTTTGTAGAGGATATCTCTTATGCTATTGGGTCCAAAAATGATGAACAGGAGGTTGCAGCATGCTTAGGCTTACTGTCAAATAAACAGGAAGAGATTCAGCAAGCAGGCATCAGTGGTCTAATTAAGGGACTAAAGAAAAATGATGATGAAGAAATACAGAAAATCATTGAAAATATAGAAGCTAATGCTGAAATGGAGCCTAAGGCTGCCATTGAAAAGCTGAACGCTTTTTACGATAAATCTATCTGACTATGCTAAACCACAAAAGATCACGAAGAGATTTCTTTCGTCAGTATATACGTGCCGGTACCCTCTTACTGGGAGGAGGGCTCATCATTAGTAGCTGTACGGAAGGAAAGCAGGAGCAGGAGAAACAGGTAACAGCTTATTCCGGTGATCCCTGTAGTGATTTGAGTAATGTAAGTGCTGAAGAAATTCAGAAAAGGGAAAACCTGGGCTACGTTGCAGAATCACCTATTGCTGACAATCAATGTAACAACTGCAATCTGTATTTACCACCAGGTGACAAGACCTGTGGGGGATGTATGCTGTTTAAAGGGCCCGTTCATGCGGAAGGGTATTGTACATACTGGGCACCTAAAGTGTAACGATACAAACAATGATATTCGGAGCAGCAGTGAAGAGTAGTGTGGAAAACGTGTAACTGGAAAGTTGTTGCAAAGCAAACATTTAGGAGAAAATGATCTGAAGATCTTGTAAGCATCTGATACTATTATCAATGATCAGAAGTTTTATGTCCCAAGTATTTGTCCTGACGATAAAGCATAAGAAATCAATCTAATAAATGTTTTCTCTTTGAAGCTGGGAAAATATAGAGGCTGAATTTACCCGGTGAATTATTTGCAGAGTATCAGTTGAAAGTCCAGCAAATGAGACCCGAAGGTGAAGTAGTAAGCGCTGCATACGAGGAATTCTGACCAGACTATATTGCTACCAAAAAAGCGTATGCTGAAGGTGGCTATGAAACCAGCGAACGAGCGTCCAGGGTTGGGCCCGGTTCTAAAGAAATTCTATTGTCAGCAATACGGAAGGTCTTGAAAATATGAATAAAATCTTAATAAAATATATCGTAAAGTAAAGAAGTAAGTAAAACAAAACCAGTAGAAAAGCCACAGTAAGCCTTGAATTAGGCTTATCCAGGGTAAGTACATGCTTTTCAAAACCTTCAATTGAACTGTAACTATAACTAAACCTCTCAATTATGAAACATTTAATCTTCAGCTTATGCTTTGGCTTACTCGTACATTGTGCGATGGGACAGGGCATCACTGTAACAGGTACTGTTACTTCATCTGACGATAATGGACCACTGCCAGGAGTAAATGTACTGGTAAAAGAATCAACAGTAGGTACCATTTCTGACATTGAAGGAAGGTACAGACTAGAAGTCCCTTCATCATCGTCCGTATTGGTTTTTTCTTTTGTAGGCTATATGTCACAAGAGGTAAGTATAGGAAATGAGGCTGTCATCAATGTTAGTCTTCAGCCAGATCTAGGGCAGCTTGAGGAAGTGGTGGTAGTAGGATATGGTACCCAGAAGAAAAGCTCTGTTACCTCAGCAATCTCTAAGGTGGAAAATGTAAATCTGGATCAGATACCTGCTGGTAGGCCAGAAACTGCCCTCATAGGCCGAATGGCAGGAGTGAATATTACTACCTCTAATAGTAGCCCAGGGGCAGCACCTGAAATCAATATAAGAGGGGTAGGTTCAATTTCTGCCAGTAATGATCCTTTGATAGTGATAGATGGTTTCCCAGGGGGGAGCATGTCTAATGTGAACATGAACGACGTAGAATCCATTGAAGTGCTCAAAGATGCTTCAGCTGCTGCAATCTATGGATCAAGAGGATCTGGAGGTGTAATCATTATTACTACCAAACAAGGAAAGGCTGGTAAACCTCAGTTAAACTTCAATGCCTACTATGGTATTTCCACCGCGATTAAGTATGATGACTGGATTTTTGGGCAGGAATATTATGACTATCAGGCACGCTACAAAAACCGTGACTTTGCCTGGGAAGGTGGAGATACTTCGCTGCCTTTGTGGGGAGATGAACGTCGGCCTACTACTTATCGGGTTAATCCTGTTATCATGGAAAGAAGTGTAGACTGGGAGGACGAATTATTAAATCCGGCTCCTATACAGAATTATAACCTTTCATATTCAGGAGCTAGCGATAATGTCTCTTATTACATTTCGGGTACTTACAAAAATGAGAAAGGTACACTTCTGAATACCAATTATAAAACTTACAACCTCAGAGCAAATGTTAATGTAGATATTAATCCAGTAGTCAGTACCGGGTTTATGCTTAGCCCTAACTATTCAAAGCGAAGGACTGCTCCGGTAGGAATGGAATCTATTGTAAAAACTGCTCCTTTTGTTTCTACAGAACCTAATGAGCAGGGAGTGTATCCTCGCCCACTGGATTATTGGGGATATTCAGTTTCTGGCCAGATGAACCCACTGGCGGTACTGCATGGTAATCACCGTTATTCAACCTCAATGAGTAATGTAGGAGAAATGTACCTGAATTTTAATATTGCAAAAGGTTTAAAGTTCAAAACATCAGTAGGGGGAAATGTGACGTTTGTTACCAGTGAATATTACCGCGAAGCAATGGCTACCAGCAGGAATCAGATCTCGGGTTCCGCTTCTGACTCCAGAGATATCAACCTGATCAACGAAAATGTACTGAGTTATGATAAAAGCTTTAATGAAACTCACCATATCAGTGCGATACTTGGAGCTTCTTACCAGAAAGCTACTTCAAGATTTGCTACCATGGGAGCTGAAGCAGGAAGCTTTGGAAATGATATTGTCAGGACCTTAAACAATGCGATAATTTCACCTACTTCATCCTATACTTTAGAGTCACAATGGGGACTTGTATCTTATTTCAGCAGAGTTAATTATGATTATAAGAATAAATACCTTTTATCTGCATCATTCAGAACAGATGCCAGTTCCCGTTTCGGACCAGAAAATCGTTGGGGTAATTTCCCTTCTGCTTCTGCCGCCTGGAGAGTTTCAGAAGAAGGGTTTATGCAGCAGCTATCTCCAGTCAGTGAGCTGAAACTGCGCGCTAGTTATGGGGTAGTGGGTAACTTCAACATCGGTGATTTTCAGTACTTAGGAACCATTAGCGACACTTACTACTCACCTGATGGCGTATTAGTAAAAGGGCAGGCTCAGACCACATTCGGTAATCCTGAATTAAGGTGGGAAAGGACTGAAAGTTTTGATATAGGCGTTGAGCTAGGTTTGTTCAACAATAGAGTCAATTTCGTTTTTGACTATTATAATAAAAACACCAACGACCTGCTCTATAATGTTTCCATACCGGCAATTACCGGATTTACCAACTCTATCATCAATGTGGGTGATGTAAATAATAAAGGGATAGAGTTAGAACTTACAACCAAGAACTTTACCGGTGATTTTAAGTGGGAAACTTCGTTTAACTTTTCCAGGAACCGAAATGAAGTCGTAGGCCTGGGAGGAGTGGATGAAATTATCAACACTCATAGCCGTGGGATGGGCTGGCTACTACGGGTAGGTGAACCTATGTTTTCTTTCTATGGATACAAACTGATTGGTGTATTGCAGGATGAAGAAGATGTTGCCAATTCTCCAGTGATTCCTGGTTCAAAGCCTGGTAATGCAAAATATCAGGATACAAACGGAGATGGTACCATTACTCCTGAGGACAGAGTTATACTGGGTAATTTTCAGCCTACAGCTTTTATGGGCTTAATCAATAACTTTGCCTGGAAAAACTTTGATCTCAGTATTATTATGCAGGCTTCATTAGGGGCCAAACGGTACAATTTAGAAAATTTGTACTACGAAGGGCCTACCGTAAGTGCAATGAGACGCTCACTAATTGAAGACCAGTGGTGGTCAGCTGAAGAACCTGGTGATGGCATGTCTCCAGCTACTGCACTAAGCCAGTTGTCTTATGTCGCCAACAGTGATTATTATCTGGAAGATGCTTCATTTCTGTCAATCAGAAACATCAATTTCGGTTACACACTTCCTTCCACTGTAGCAGAAAAAATAAGATTGAATAACTGCAGGTTGTATATCTCCCTGAGCAATGTGCTTCTTCTCACCAAAGATGAATTTCATGGTTATAATCCGGAAGGTTATACACAAGGAGGGATAAACGGTATCAATAGTATGCCTGGCTTTAACAACGGGTCATCGCCTGTGGACCGTACATATGCTTTTGGTGTTAATGTAAACTTTTGAGATAATTAATTTTAACGATATGAAAAGTAATATTTATTTAAAAATAAGCATGGTGTTGCTGGCCTTCACGCTGGGTTCCTGTCATGAAGAAATATTAGAATTAACACCCCCATCCGTACTTACAGAAGCTGATTTTTATCATTCAGCGGATGACATGGAAGGAGCAGTATTGGGTATCTATAGTCGCTTGCAGTCAAGACTACCCAGAGACTGGGCCATTCTGGAAATGCCCACTGATAATCTTCACCGGACTGGATACTACAGTATTGGCGGACTTGATGAGCTCAACAATTTGGCCTTTACTCCAGGTAACCCTCTATTTGCAGATTTTTGGGAAAGTACGTATAATGGTATTTTCAGGGCCAATGCTGTTTTAGCCTACATTGATAATCC
The DNA here is from genome assembly GCF_038039535.1 of Catalinimonas locisalis. Lineage (NCBI taxonomy): Bacteria > Pseudomonadati > Bacteroidota > Cytophagia > Cytophagales > Catalimonadaceae > Catalinimonas > Catalinimonas locisalis. The sequence goes on from NZ_JBBPHP010000014.1 coordinate 38,243, forward strand.
TACAGATTATGCTGAGAGTCAAAAAGATCAGTTGAGGGGTGAGGCTAAATTTATGAGGGCACTTTTTTATTTTGACCTGGTACGTATGTTCGGTGGAGTACCGAAAGTAACGGATTTACTTTCGGTAGAAGAAGCTAAATCTACTCCTCGGGCCTCAGTAGATGAAATTTACAGCCTTATCATTGAAGATTTGGAGAGTGCCATTGAATTATTGCCGTTGAAAGAAAACATTGCTCTCGGAAGAGCGCATAAAAGCGCTGCGGTAGCTTTGTTGGGTAAAGTATATGTTTATCATGAGGATTGGGAAAACGCTATGACTTATCTGGATATGATGTCTACTTTCAATCACCGGTTGTTGGAGGATTTTGCTTCTTTATGGACACTGGAAAACGAAAATAATGATGAGGCAATATTTTCTATAAAATACCTGGAAGTGACAAACGATCATGTTTTATCAACAGACTTTTTGCCTTACTTCGGAGTAACTGGTATTGCTGCTAGTGGACTTGAAAATGCATTCCCTTCATGGGATTTGCATAAGCATTATGAGGATGAGGATAGTCGTAAAGAAGTAAGTATTACTGAATACTGGAGGTCACCTACCAGTCCGGAAGATGAGCCGCCGGCCTGGTATCCTTATGTAAACAAGTTTGCAGTACCCCATACACCTGGGGCTTCAGGGCTTGACTTGCCAGTATTAAGGTATGCTGATGTAGTCTTGCTTAGAGCAGAAGCACTGTATCATTTAAACCAGCCCGAAGAAGCACTGGCTGAATTGAATAAAGTGAGATCCAGGGCGTTTGGAGATACTTCCCATAACTATGAGATGTCCGATATCTCAGATATGGAAAGCTTTATGGATAAGCTGCTTCTGGAAAGAAGACTAGAGTTTGCATTTGAAAATGAACGATGGTTTGATCTGGTAAGAACTGACAGATTTGTAGAAGAACTGGAGGAGGTAGAACGGTATTATAATGTGGGGACTGCTACTCCACAGGTGGTGGACCTTAATCCTAAACCCTATCAGAGGTATTTTCCGATTCCTCAAAACCAGTTAGATCTTTCTGAAACCGACGGTCTGACACAGAACGAAGGATATTAACCACCAAGCAATGCAGAAAGCTTGATCTTGCGCTGTATAATATGAGGGAAGATTTAGAGGTAGTTGAAAAAAATTAATTTAATAATGAAGGTAAAAACAATTAATCGTAGGAAGTTCTTTACAGACACCGCTATTTCGGCAGCAGGCCTCATGTTGGGAAGCAACTTCATAGGATGTTCAACAAAGGGAGAGACTAGTTCTCCCCCTCTTTCCACTTCATCTGTTTCAAAGTATAACATAATGGATGAGGTGATGAAGTTTCGCAAAATAGATTCCCACGCGCATGTGTATTTTTCAGAAAATAGTCCGGCGTACCAGATTGATTTTGCTGACCGTCTTGGAATTGACAAACTGGTAATTTCCCGGCCTATGGAACCAGGTAGTAAAGGTACACCTGAAGAGTTCAGAGCTTGTAATAACCTGATTCTGGAGTGTGTAAAAAAGCACCCTGACAGGTTTATCGGGCAGATGACACTCAATCCTACTTACAAAAAAGAGTCACTGGAAGAGATCAACCGCTGTATGGACCAGGGTATGGTAGGTTTAAAAGTATATAATCATGTAAAAATCAGTGATCCTCTTTTCTATCCAATTATAGAGAAGTTTATCGACCTTAACATGATCATCCTGATGCATGTGGGGATTGGCAAATCCCGTATCACCTATGATCCCGGAGAACCTGAAAATGTTTCTATCCCTGCAGACTTTGTGGAGATTGCTCAAAGGTATCCTGAAGCCATGTTTCAATTTGCACACCTGGCCGGTGGAGAAGACTGGGAAGATGCGGTCAAAGCGCTCAAGCACTCTCCCAATGTGTATGTGGATGTATCCGGTAGTAACAATGATGCCTATATTATTGATTTTGCCATGAAATATTTAGGCGAAGACAGGATATTATTTGGTTGTGATAATAGCTTTTACCAGGGAGTCGGTCACATGCTTTCCGCGGACCTTAATGAATCACAGCGCAGGAAGATCTTTTTTGAAAATTATAACAACATCTTAAAAAAGTCAGGTAATCATGTTGGTTGATACAAACGCATATGTTGGGCACTGGCCATTCAGGCATCGTGAGTATAACTCCTGTACATCCCTGCTGGGTAGAATGAACCAGTTTGGAGTCGATGTTTCAGTGGTGAGTAATATGAATGGAGTTTTTTATAAAAATACCCAGACGGCTAATGAAGAGCTTTACGAAGAACTCAAGAGTAAGCAGGAGTTTCAGGAACGCTTCATTCCTTTTGCGGTAATCAATCCGATTTATAGCGGCTGGAAAGATGACTTTAAAGTCAGCACTCAGCAGATGGGTATGAGAGGAATTCGCATGTTTCCCAAGTATCATGGCTATGACCTGACCAATCCGGCGTGTGTGGAGCTTGTAAAGATGGCTCGTGATCGGGATTTACCGGTTGCATTTTCACTACGCATGGTTGATAGTCGGCCAAGCTCATGGCTGGACCTGGAAAGAAAAACCGAATGGGCCTTAAAAGATGTGCTGCCTATCATCCGTGAAGTGCCGGATGCTAAATATATGATTGTCAATGTAGCGGGAAGCACAGCACTCAATGAAGAAGAAACAGAGCTTATAAGAAATGCCAATGTTATCATGGATACATCAGGTAGAGGCATCAACCGCATCGTTAGCTTGCTGGATACTTTAGGCAAAGACAAACTCGCTTTTGGTACTCATTCGCCGATACTGGATTACCTCACCGGGCTTCTGCGTATTGAGTCTCTTAGGCCAGAAGAAGCTGATGAGGAGACCAAAAAGCTTTTGAGATATGGTAATGCGAAGCGAATACTAGGAGAAGTAATATAAGTGAGTAAACTAATACAACTAAAACTTATGCATAGTTTTTACAGGTACATCTTTTTACCCCTAAGTCTTATTTTTTTCTATGCTTCTTCCGCTGAGGGGCAGCAGGATCAGGCCAAAAAAGAAGCTTATCTGGAAGAACTGATTGAGCTACAGGAGCGCCCTTCCTCTCATGATGAATATGTGAACCTCCATGATGCTACCTGGCTGGACTGGGTGGAACGTACTGGTGCTTTGCCTCCTAATTTTGATGAAATGCCGTCTTTGCCTTTTTTACCCGACCCATTAATTTTAGATGAAGGGGGTGAGAATATCCCGGTAGAAACCAAGGAACAGTGGAAAGAAAAAAGAACCTGGATCAGAGATCAGGTGAAGCATATCATTTCCGGTTCTTTTCCGGAAGCTCCTGAAAATATCAACGCTACAGTGCTGGATGAAAAATATGAGAATGGAGTGAAAGTTGAAATAGTAGAGCTGAGGTTTGGAAAAAATGATCAGGCAAAGCTTACCATTGAGATCATGACACCTCCTGGCGAAGGGCCATTTCCCGTCTTTATGACGCAGTGGAACCACAGAGGCTGGGCGCAGATCGCCCTCAGGCGAGGATATATGGGAGTGGTGTATGCAGGAGCGGATGCTAAAGACGATACCCAGGCTTATCTTGAGCTCTACCCAGACCATGACTGGAGTACGCTGATGCATAGGGCTTGGGGAGCACACCGGGCAGTAGATTATTTGTACACTCTGCCGAGCGTAGACACTTCCAAAATTGCTATTACCGGCCACTCGCGTAACGGAAAGCAGTCTCTTTTGGCAGCGGCTTTTGATGATCGTATCGATGCAGTCATCTCCAGTAGCGGAGGAACCGGTGGGGAGTTCCCTTATCGTTATACCGATGAAAGACATTCTAATGAGTCTATAGAGTTCCTTAATGTTCGCCGTACCCATTGGTTTCATCCCAGGATACGTTTTTATACCGGCAGAGAACATAAAATGCCTATTGACCAGAATTCACTAATGGCTTTGATTGCCCCAAATGCTTTAATGTTAAGCTCTTCAATACGAGAAGGAGGTGGCGGCGATGCCTGGGCAGTAGAACAAATGTACCTTTCCCTCAAGGAGGTCTATGAGTTTTTGGATGTGCCAGGAAAGTTAGGCATTCGTCTCAGAGATGGAGGCCATGGTGTTTCTTCCAGGGATATTGAGGCTTATGTGGACTGGTTGGATATACAGTTTGAGAGAAAAGACTTGCCCTGGGATAACATGCTTTATTATAACTATACATTTGATAAGTGGAAGGGTATAAGTGAAGAAAACATTGATCCTAGAGCTTTTCCTGAAGTTGAAAAAAACTACGATGTACTTACCAACCTAAAGGGAGAAAAAATTAAAACAGCTGATGCGTGGCAGGAGAAAAAGGAAAATATCCGGGAGCAAATCCACTGGGTATTGGGAGATGCGCCGGCAGGAGTGTCGGCCAGTCCAGTCCGGCAACTCAGCAAAAGAGAAGATTATATCACCAGCCTCATCAACCGGCCCAGTCCTGCAAACGGAGAGAAAATGAATATCGCTCCCTACAATGCCCTGGGCGATTATTTATACGGGTCACTTTACTATCCTACGGATGAGCAGGGTGATATGAAGACCCGGGCTGATGGTAAACTACCAGTGGTCATTTACCTGCATAAATACGCTAACACAGGTTTTGATGCTGAATTGAATGAGCTGTTTGAAAATATATTATCCCGAGGCATGGCAGTGCTGGCCATGGACATGATTGGCTATGGTACTAGAATAGAAGAGGGGACCTACTTTTACCAACGCTATCCGCATTGGTCTAAACTGGGTAAAATGGTGAGCGACACAAGGGCTGCCATTGATGCGCTACAAACGCTGGACTTTGTAGATCAGAATAAAATTTATCTGGCGGGTTACTCACTAGGTGGAACGGTAAGTTTATTTACCGCTGCGCTTGATGACAGAGTGTCTGGCACGGCTGTAGTCAGTGCTTATACACCCCTCAGAGATGCCGAAGCCAATAAAGACCTGGAAGGAATAAAAGCATACTCACATCTGTACGGCTTGCTGCCTCGTCTGGGGTTTTTCCTGGGGTATGAAAACAGATTACCAGTCGATTATAATGAGCTCATCTCTACCATTGCACCCCGACCCTTATTAGTAATCGCACCGGAATTAGATCGTCATGCTGATTTTGATAATGTCAGCGAAAGCATAGATGAGGCATCCACTGTTTATGGGCTGTACGATGCAAAAGATCATCTGAAATTTAACTCACCTCATGAATTCAGCGGATTCACTACTTCACAAAATGCTTCCCAGAGGGAAATGCTGGTGGACTGGCTGGATAAAATGAGTAATCAGACTATGGTTAATAGAATAAGAATGAAATAGCCTTTTCATGTTGGTGAAGATGCTATGGTATTAGATACTATTATCAACCTTGAGAGAAGGTGTCTTCCGGTCTCCTGGTACTTAAAATTGTTGTAAAACAAAATTATCACAGTATGAAAAACTTTATCTACCTACTATGCTTTATTCTGCTGACTCATAGTGCAATCGGTCAGGGAATAAACATATCCGGAACAGTAACTTCTGTTGAGGATAACATGCCTTTACCAGGAGTGAACGTCATCGTCCAGGGTACTGGTACGGGTACAGTTACCAACATCAATGGAGAGTATTCCTTAGAAGTACCATCTTCTGAGTCTGTACTGGTATTTTCATTTGTAGGTTACGTATCAAAGGAAATCACAGTAGGCAACTCAAATACTATTGATGTAAACCTGGTGGCCGATCAGGCGCAGCTGGATGAAGTAGTTGTCATCGGTTATGGAACACAGAAAAAAAGTGATTTGACTGGGGCAGTATCCCGTGTGGATGGGGAGAGTATACAAAATAAAAGTTATACACAAGTGACTGAAATGCTCTCCGGCCAGGTAGCTGGTATTTACGCCAATCAGAGCCCATCACCAGCTGGAGGAGGAGCTATGGAAGTGAGAGGTCCTACCTCACTTACCGGAGGTACTGACCCCCTTATTGTACTTGATGGAGTGATATTTAACGGAAATATCGCTGATATCAATCCAAATGATATTGAGCATATTGATGTCTTGAAAGATGCAAGTTCCGCTGCAGTCTATGGATCAAAAGCTGCCTCAGGGGTAGTGATTATTACCACCAAGAAGGGAGATACAGGGAAGCCTACTATTAATTTTACCGCAAAAACCGGGGTTAGTTTGCTGACTAATTACGATTTCAGGCCTCGTAATGCTGCTGAGTATGAAGATTTCAGAAGAGATTACTTCAGAACGGTAGGGATTGCCAACAGGGAAGATTGGTATTGGGACGATCCTAATGATCTAAGAGGTGGAGTTACGCTGGAGCAGTGGCGAAATGCTAACCCCAATCCAAATCCTGATGATACCCAGGAATATCTGGGAAGACTCAACTTTTTTAATACTGAAACTGAACAGTACCTGGCAGGAGAAACGGTGAATTGGTTTGATGAAATAATCCGACCTGGGTTAAGACAAAACTATGACCTTAGTGTTGGTGGTGGGGCTGAAAACTTTAATTACTACTGGTCAATAGGATATGTGGATAATGAAGGAGTGATTGTAGGGGATGATTTTACCGCGATACGAACTAGATTAAATGTAGATTTTGCTGTTACCGACTGGCTTAATGTGGGCGTCAATGCCCAGTATACCAATCGGGATCAAAGTACAGTACCTGCCAGCATGAATTTCAGCAGTATTAGTCCTTACAGCCGAATATATGATGAAGATGGTAATCTGGAATGGTATCCTCATGGCTATTCCATCGTTACCAATCCGCTTATTAACTATTATGGTCAGGAAAAGTATGAGAAGACCCATAGCCTGTTTGCTGCTATGTTTGCTGATGTAGCACTACCCTTTGGCTTTAATTATCGGGTATCGTTCCAGCCTCGTATGGAGTTTGCCAAAGATTATAACTTCTGGGATTCTGAAACCATCATCGGAGGACGTACCTATTTGGACGGCTATGGGACACGTGAGGATAATACCCTTAATGCCTGGATGATTGACAACATTTTGAGTTGGAACAAACAATTTGGTGTTCATGCCTTTGATGTTACATTGCTCTACAATGCAGAACAGACCAAGACGTACAATTCTTATGGAGAAAATCAAACTTTTCTACCCAATCAGCAGCTTGGGTACAACGGCTTGCAGTTTGGTGCTAAGCCTCTGGTAAGCACCAATGATACAGAAGCAGGAGGGGAGGCCCTGATGGCACGCCTGAATTATACTTTACTGGATAGATATTTATTAACGGCTTCTGTAAGGCGTGACGGCTATTCTGCATTTGGACAAGAACATCCTACTGCTACTTTTCCAGCTGCGGCACTTGCCTGGAAAATTTCTGATGAAAGCTTTTTCAATAGCGAGCTTGTCAATCGTCTGAAATTGAGATTGTCTTGGGGAGTAAATGGCAACCGAGATATAGGAATCTATTCAGCATTGGCTCAAATAGGTTCTGTCTTATATTACGATGGCACCAATGTCCAGATGGGATTATATAACAATACACTGGCCAACCCTGGCTTGCGCTGGGAAAGAACAGAGTCCTTCAATATTGGTATTGATATGGGGCTGTTAGATGACCGGATTGACCTTTCTGCCAATGTATATGACATGACGACGACAGACTTACTCATGAGTCGTAAACTTCCGGAGATTACCGGGTTTACCAGCATCATTTCTAACCTGGGTGAGTTGAGCAATCGGGGAGTGGAGTTAAGTATCAATACCGTGAATATTAGCAATCAGAACCTTTCCTGGAAATCTGGCTTTGTCTTTTCTTTGAACAGGAATAAGATTGAAAGCTTATTTGGCGATTACGAAGAGGTAGAGGTAAATGGTGAAACCATTACCAGAGAAATTCCGGATTATACCAACCTTTGGTTTCCTGACGAAGCAATTGATGTAGTTTGGGAATATGATGTTGTAGGTGTATGGCAACTGGATGAGGCTTCGGAAGCCGCTGAGTACAACATGGTGCCTGGAGACTACAAAGCAGTGGACGTTGATGATAGTAAAACTTATGATGCTTTGGTAGATAAGCAGTTCATAGGCTACGAACAGCCTAGATATCGGCTGGGATTAAGAAATGATTTTAGCTTTTTGAAAAACTTTACGGCTTCAGTATTCATTCGCGCTGACCTGGGGCATATCGGAGAGTTTGACTACGCGGTGCACGAATCTTCCACCTATGACAGGATCAATATCTGGAACATTCCCTACTGGACGCCTACTAACGGAAACGATGAATATGCGCGGACATCTGAAGTCCACGGTGCATACGGGGGAGGACTTAGAATCTTCAAGTCCCGATCATTTGTAAGGGTACAGGATGTATCGTTGGCTTATAATATACCAATGAACCTTGCTGAGCGGATTAATGTGAATAGCCTGCGTATTTTTGCTTCCGCTCGTAATCTTTTCACTTTCACAGACTGGCCCGGCTGGGATCCTGAAACGGGTTTGAGTGGTACAATGGACGGACCTATGCCCAAGACATTTAGTATTGGTGTAAATGTATCCCTTTAATGTAGCGCTATCACTGTAAAAAATCTTAACTATGAAACGTATATTCAATAGATATTTGGTACTGTTCCTGGTATTTCTAATGCAGGTTTCCTGCTCAGATGACTTGCTGGAACCCAAACCGCTCTCCTTCTTTTCTCCTGCTAGTGTTTTTAATGATCAGGCAGGATTTGAAGCTGCGCTGGTTACGATGAGAAAAGCACTCACCGAAGGCATAACCGGCAGCAGAAGATACTATATGGTGGGAGAGTGGGCAGCGTCAGAAGCGGGTGTTCCTACTTTTCAGATGGATTGGTATCAGACTACGCCCTATTTTGACCGCTATTATACTTTTCTTCCTTTATTCTCTGAGGCATATGAATTTATCAAAAATACCAACGTGCTTATTGGCCGCATTGATGAGATTGAATGGGATAGCCAGGAAGAAAAAAACGCAATACTAGCAGAAGGCTATTGGCACCGTGCCTACTGGTATTACTGGTTAGTCAATGCCTATGGAGATGTGCCTTTTGTAGGACAGGAAGTAGAAGGAGCCAAGCTGGACTACTACACTCACAGCCGCTGGGCTATATTAGATAAGATACAGGCTGATATGGAATTTGCGGTTCAACATCTACCTGAAGCGGCTGTTCCTGGAGCTATTACCAAAGGAGCAGGTAATCATTTACTTACCAAAATATATCTTGCCAACCTTGAATTTGACGAGGCTATAGAAGCCGCTACCAGAGTAATTAACGGGCCTTATGCATTAATGACCGAAAAGTTTGGCACAAGTGCAGATGATCCGGTAAGAAATCTCATCTGGGATCTTCATCGTCCGGAAAATAAGAATAGCCCTGAAAATACGGAGACTATTTTGGCTATAGTGGATCGTTTTGAGGCACCTAATGGTGCACAATCAGCAGGTCTTTATACCATGAGACATTATCATTCCTCCTGGTGGCATAGCAGAAACCGTGATAGTGAAGGCTTGGCAGGTACCATGGATGCTGGCCCAATGTACGATACGTTGGGGAGAGGTAATCCTGACCTGGTAAGTACGCCCTATGGCTACTACGACATTTGGGCTACCGATGATTATACCTGGTCAACTACACCAGACTTGCGAAGAAGCGATACCAATTGGGTGGATAAGCATGAACTGGTCTACAATAATCCTGCGTCTGCTGATTTTGGTGAGCCCATTGACCCCATGAATTATGCTGATCCGCAGGATTCAGTGCAGCTTCTTTTTCCTTTTCCTTTTTACAAAACTTATGCTCCTCAACAAGATCCAAATGCAGTTCCTATGGGAGGAAATGGTGACTGGTACATATTCCGACTGGCAGAGACCTATCTCTTGAGAGCTGAAGCTTATTATTGGAAAGGTGATCTTGCCAGTGCAGCCCGTGACCTCAATATGGTAAGAGAAAGAGCTAATGCGGTTCCTGTGGCTGTAGGTGATGTGACCATAGACTATATTTTTGATGAACGTGCAAGAGAACTTTTCATTGAATCCCCTCGCCATTCAGAATTAGTAAGGGCATCTTATATCATGGCTAGCTTGGGAGTGGATGGTTACAGCCTGGAGAACTTCAGTGAGAACAATTGGTGGTATGATCGGGTGATAGCTCATAACATCATGTACGAAATACAGCCCGTGATTATTGGGAATAGTCCAAGAATTGCCCCCTATCATGTGCTTTGGCCTATAGATGCGGATGTCATTACAGCCAATACAAAAGGAGTAATCAATCAAAATGAAGGCTATGTTGGAGCTGAAAATAATGCTCCCCCTCTGGAAACAATAGAAGAAAATACGGATGTAGAATAATTTTAATATCAAGCTGTGGTGAAGCAATTGAAAGAATGGAGAGGCCTCACTACAGCTTAATATTTTTTGTAAAAGATAATGACTATTTTCATTTGAATTCAATCTTTCCACGACCTACATATGAATATACTTACCATCTTACTCTTTTACTTTTTCACTAGCTTTTTTACTTTTTTCGCTCATTCCTGGCAAACTGATGAAAAGTCTAATCCTTCTTCACAGGCTGTGCTATTAAATGATAATGCCGGTTGGTGCTGGTTTCAGGATGACAGAGCCATCATTGATGGGGATCAGTTACTTTTTACAAGTGTTACTTCAGAGGGTGCCAACACAGTGACCAGCTATAACATGAAGACTGGTGAGAAGCTGACTGTGGTCATCAATGATCAAACTTTTGAAGCGGATGACCATAATGTAGGGGCCTTACTCAAACGACCAGATGGAAGATACCTGACGGTTTATGCCGGTCATGGTGTAGAGACCAAAATGCGCTACCGTATCTCTACCAATCCTGGCGATATCAGCGCGTGGGGTGAAGAAAAAACTGCCGATACAGGAGGAAGAACTACCTATTCAAACGTTTTCAGACTTTTAGAAAGTGGCAAAACCTATAACTTCCACAGAGGAGCTGGCAACAATCCCAATTATATGGTTTCAGAAGATGATGGAGAAACCTGGAGCTATGGTGGGCAGCTGTTTTCTTTTCCGGGTCGCCCTTACCTGAGGTATACTACGAATCATAAAGATCGTATTCATTTTATCACCACCGAAGAACATCCCAGGCATTATAACAACAGCATCTATCACGGATATATTGAAGGTGAGGAAGTATTTGGTTCTGACGGGCAAAAAGTAGGTGCTCTTGGCAAGAGGAAAAATAGCAGCCTCAAACCCTATGATTTTACCTGCATCTATGATGGTGACTCTACCACCAGGAAAAATGTAGCATGGACCAGCGACATTGAATTAGATAAAAGTGGTTATCCATATGTAGGCTTTTCAGTGACCAAAGATCCTATAAAACTGGGAGAAACCCAGGATACCGAAGAAGGGGGCTTTGACCATCGCTATCATTATGCCCGTTGGGATGGACAGCAGTGGCACGAATACGAGATTGCCTATGCTGGTGCCCGGCTGTATGCGGGTGAAAATGAATACACTGGCCTCATTAGCCTGCATCCTAATGATCCTAATGTGGTTTATATCTCTACAAATGTACACCCTGAAACAGGAAATCCACTCAGAGACAATGGACCTCAGCATTATGAGATTTTCCGTGGCACCACTAAAGACCAGGGAGCTACCTGGCAGTGGACAGCCATTACTGAAAATTCAGATGAAGATAATATTCGTCCTATGGTAGTCTGTAGTGACAAAAGAGAGGTTCTGCTGTGGCTGAAAGGGCGATATACTACTTATCGCAATTATGATCTGAGTGTGTATGGACTAATTTCTAATAACCTTTAAAAGACCTTAAAGACAACGATAGTTATATAAAAGTGTGAAAATAAAATAGAACGTGGCATGAAAAACAATGATTATTCAAGACGGCAATTTTTGAAGCAAAATACCTTAACTGGCTTGGGTGCTATGTTACCAATAAGTGTAAATGCTGGAATTTTTAACCATATCAGAAGCAATACAAGTAAGCCTGCGCTGATGGGTGGAGAGGCAGTGAGAAAAGAAGAATGGCCTGAGTGGCCCCAGTGGCATCCCCAGGAAGATGAAGACAGGGTAATAGAGGTGCTTCGCAGTGGTGTATGGTCTAGATCTGACGTAACCAAAGAATTTGAAAATAAATGGGCTGAGACTATAGGGGCTAAACGGGCTTTGGCGGTGGTAAATGGCACCAATGCTTTGATAGCAGCTTTGGTACAGCTGGATGTTGGGGGTGGTGATGAAGTAATTCTACCTCCCTATACATTTATTGCTTCTGCACAGGCCATCCTGGCAACCGGAGCGATTCCCGTCTTTGTTGATATAGATCCAGAAACATTTCAAATGGATCCCGATAAAATTGAAGCTAAAATCACTCCCCGTACCAAGGCAATCATGCCGGTACACATTTTAGGGTTACCTAGTGATATGGAGAGGATCATGCAAATTGCAAATAAACATAAGCTGGTAGTCGTAGAAGACGCTTGTCAGGCATGGCTTGCAGAAATTAATAACAAAAAAATGGGCACCTTTGGCCATGCAGGATGCTTTAGTTTTCAGAACTCAAAAAACCTGCCTATCGGAGAAGGAGGAGCAATCGTAAGCGATGATGATGAATTTATGGACAGGTGCTACTCTTATCATAACTATGGAAATCCTTACGGAACTGTAGTAGGTGAAGTGGGTGCCGGAACTATCATGCTGGGCACTAAGCTGCGCATTACTGAATATCAGGCCGCTATTGGTCTGGCGCAGTTAAAACGTTTGGAAGAACAAACAGAAACCCGCAGCCAGAATGCCGAATATCTTAAGGCACAAATCAAAGATATACCTGGTATTGTGCCTTATAAGCTATATGATCATGTCACCCGGGCAGCTTTTCATCTTTTTCCTTTCAGGTACAAAAAAGAAGGTTTTCAGGGACTTCCCAGAGAAACATTCCTCAAAGCACTCAGCGCTGAAGGGGTACCCTGCTACAAAGGTTACGCTCCTCTGAATAACATGCCTTACCTGGGAAATGCTTTTAAGACAAAGAATTTCCAGAGGATGTACACTCAGGAAGAGCTTGATATTGATGCTTATCTGGAAAGAAACCAGTGCCCTGAAAATGACATCATATGCAACGAAGAAGCAGTATGGATATCACAAAGCATGTTGCTGGGAAATCAATCTGATATGGATGATATTGCCTCGGCTATTGCGAAGGTCCAGCAGCATGCAGGTGAAATCAAATCTTATATCGCGGCAGGATGAGAGAGATACTAATATTAACAGTTTTGGCATCAGCTTTCCTTGCCAATATTTTATATGCACAATCTTCGTCTGAGAGTTGGAAGGCAGGTGTAGCAAAAGTAATTATTACCCCACAAGAAAACCTTTGGATGGCCGGATATGGTGCAAGAGATCATCCTGCAGAAGGTAAGTTACATGATTTATGGGCTAAAGCCCTGGCGATAGAAGATGTATCTGGCAAACGTGCAGTGTTGATATCTACAGACTTGCTTGGGATGCCTAAAGATTTATCGGATCGCATCAGAGATCGCCTGGAAGAAAAACTGAACTTGTCCCGAGCACAGGTTCTGCTGAATAGTTCTCATACTCATTCCGGTCCTGTACTTGAGAAATCTTTATCTGATATCTATCCACTTGATGAAACACAGTTAAATGAAGTGAGACATTATTCAACAGTTCTGGAAGATCAGATTGTGGATTTAGTAAGTGAGGCTTTAGCATCATTGGAGCCTGTAAAAATTTACTCAGGTAATGGCGTAAGTCGCTTTCAGGTAAACAGGAGAAATAATGATGCTGCTACTTTGCATATGCAGACTGATCTTAAGGGCCCTAACGATTATGCGGTACCCGTCATGAAAGTGCAGAAGGAAGATGGTGAGGTGATGGCCATTGCGTTTGGGTATGCCTGTCATCCAACGGTACTCAGTTTTTATCAGTGGTCTGGTGATTATCCCGGTTTCGCCCAGATAGAATTAGAAAAAAGATACCCAAATGCTACCGCATTGTTCTTTCAGGGAGCCGGTGCGGATCAGAATCCGCTACCCCGTAGAACGGTAGCCTTGGCAAAGCAGTACGGGCAAACATTGGCTGCGGCAGTAGAGAGCGTGCTAAGTGAAGAAATGAGGGAATTATCTCCGCAATTGACCGCAGCTTATACCGAGATAGATTTGCCACTGGACAGTCCTCCGACAGAGGAGACATTGAAAAAGATGGTAGAAGAATCATCCTCTTATCAGAAAAGGTGGGCCCAACGGATGCTTGCAAAGATGGAAAATGAGGAAGCTTTTGAAAACACCTATCCTTATCCACTGCAGGTGTTGAAGATGGGTGATCAGGCTATATTCTCCCTAGGAGGTGAGTTGGTAGTGGAATATTCCATAAATCTCAAGCAGGTTTTTGGGCATGATATTATGGTTTTGGGTTATTCCAACGATGTCATGGCTTATATTCCCTCTACTACTATTCTACGTGAGGGCGGTTATGAAGGAGCAACATCCCAAATTGTTTATGGTCTGCCTTCTACCTGGTCTTCGGATATAGAATCTAAAATCATCAGCGGAATGGTAGGTCTGGCAAATCAGGCCGGTGTACAACAAATTGAAGCTAAATTAATTAATGAATAAAAAATTTGCTAAAAGAAGAAGGGTACTACCATTCTTCATTAAGTAAAGGGAAATTACTTAAACATGATTGAAGCTAACAACCTAAATGCAGTAAGTGAGATAGAAAGTGATCAACTTATTGCAGAGGCATATTTCTCTGGATTTGACAAAGCACATGATACCTACAATGCCATTTCTACAGCCAGTGATGGCAAAATCTATTATATTCTTTCTTCTGAGTCCATAGAGGTGGGTGGGCAAATGTATGTCTATGACCCGAAAACCGATAAGGTCAGCTTTCTTGCTGATTTAACTGAAATATGTGGCGAAAAAGACATGAAGAGAATCCCTCAGGGTAAAAGTCATGTAGACTTTGAGGAATGTGATGGTAAGCTCTATTTCGCTACGCATATTGGATATTATGAACTGATTGATGGCATGGATCGCCTGCCGGAAAATCCTCCCCCGGGCTATCAACTATACGGTGGCGGCCATTTTCTAGCATATGACCTTAAGAGGGGGGAATACAAAGATTTAGCAACTGCACCGGAAGGGGAAGGTATTCTCACCATGACGATGGATAAGCTGAGAAAACAGCTTTATGGAATCACTTGGCCCAAAGGAAATTTTATTAGGTATGATATCCGCAAAGACAATTTGACAAACTATGGACTTGTCTCCGCTATCGGAGAAGCCGGTGTACCTGGAGAGGACTATCGGGTACTTTGTCGCTCTCTGTTTGTTGACCCTCGTGATGGTAAAGTTTATTTTTCTACTGCTGAAGGGGATATATTTTTCTTTTGCCCGGAAGCTAATACGATAAAGAAATTGGAGGAGGTGAATTTAAGGCGAGACTATTTTGGAATATATGATACCAACAGACCTGGAAGTATGGGTTACAACTGGAGAAAAATTTTCTGGTATCCTCCGGAAAAAGTGGCTTATGGAGTTCATGGTAACTCAGGCTACCTGTTCCGGTTTGATCCTACTCAAAAGACAGTAGAACTGGTAGAGAGGATTACCTCAGAACCTTCCAGAAAAAGTGGTATGTATGATCAGTTTAGCTATGGCTATCTGGGATTTGAGTTAGCACCTGATGATGAAACCATCTATTATCTTACTGGTGGGCCTATCTACAAAAATGGTAAGCGGGTTGAGGGTAAGAAGTCCATCGCGAAAGGCGCAGCAAAAGGGCCAGAGAATTTGCATTTGGTGACCTACAATATCCCTCAGCAAAAATACCAGGATCATGGCCCTGTTTTTTATAAAGATGGATCAAGCCCTACTTATGTAAATTCCATTGCAGTAGGTGAAGATGATCATGTTTATATGCTTGCCAGATTTGAGTATGAGGGAAAGCAGATTCAGGATCTGATAAAATTTGCTGATCCTCTTGCTTAAGCATGTATTTCCTGAAAAGAAGAATTATCTCAATACCCTTAACATTATATCACTTTTACCATACTATAACCTAACACAAGATGATCAGAACATTAATATTATTCATTTTTTCCCTAGCGCTCTTAGCCTGCTCCAGTCAACAGGAAAATAATGCGGAGAATAGCCAACAGGAAAATGCTGTAGATGAGGATAAAGTGCAGTTTAGCAGTAGTGAGTCCGAAGGCTGGACCATGTTATTTGATGGTAGTGGTACGGACCACTGGGTGGAACTGGGGACCAACCGTTTTCCTGAAAACGGCTGGGTAATAGAAAATGGGGCATTGGTATTGAACGAGGGGGGAAACATTGTAACCAGAGAGCAGTATAGTGACTTTGACTTAAGCTTTGAGTTTAACCTCACTGAAGGCGCTAACAGTGGCATTAAGTATTATGTGGCTGAGTTGACCAACGAAAAGAGTAGTGACACAGTGATGAACGGGCCAGAATATCAGATTATTGATGATGTGGATAATCCTGATATACAGGATCGTAAAGACGAAACAGTAACCACGGCCGCTCTTTATCTTTTGTACAGCCCTGAAAACAAAAAGCTTTTACCTCCCGGACAATGGAACCAAGGAAGAATTGTATCTAAAGATAATCAGGTAGAACACTGGCTGAATGGAGTAAAGGTAGTCAGTTATGAGAGAGGAAGTCAGGATTTTCTTCAAAAGAAAATGGACACCAAATTTAAAAATTACCCTAATTATGGTGAGGTGCCGAATGGTCATATTATGCTTACCGACCATCATGACAAGGTCTATTTTCGCAATATTAAGATAAAACGTCTAAAGCAAAATAGTTAAGCTTATTCCAGTTTTTGGCTAATGCTTACAAACTTTGGCAAGATGCTTAACAGAATGCCACTACTATTGAACATGATTTATTAAACCGTAAAACCTTATCTGCCTTATATGTGCATTCAGCATTATCTCAAGCCTTCGCTACGACTACTTTATATATTTCTTATCCTTCATACTATCACAACAGCTTGTAAAGCTCCTTCTAATTCAGCTAGTAGCCCTACAGATGCAGAAGAGGCTTTATCTACTTTTGAATTGGTGCCTGGATTTAAAATTGAATTAGTAGCGGCTGAACCGCTGGTTTCCGATCCGGTTGATATGATGATTGATGAATTTGGCCGTATGTATGTGCTGGAGATGCATGGCTATCCTCTTGATAAAAGTGGTACAGGTAAAGTGAAACTACTGAGTGATACCGATGGTGATGGAAAAATGGATAAAAGTACAGTCTTTGCCGACGGGCTCGTCCTTCCTTTTGGTATTTCGCGGTGGGAAAAAGGGGTAATAGTGACCGATGCACCTGATATATTGTATCTGGAAGATACGACCGGCGATGGTGTGGCCGACATCAGAGAAACAATGCTTACCGGGTTTGCTTTGTCAAATGCACAAATGGATGTGAGTAATCCGATTTATGGTTTGGACAATTGGATTTATCTTACTTCTGAATCGGGGGGCACCTACCAGGTCTACAAAGAAGAGTTTGGAGACCTGGGTAGCGATATATATTACCCGGCAAAGCCGGAAGGCCCCCATTTGCCATTGGTTTCAGGAGGTAGAACGGTGAGGTTTCGGCCTGATCAATTTCAGCTGGAAACTACTTCCGGTCAAACCCAGTTTGGACATGATTTTGATGCCTGGGGTCGCCATATGCTGGGCAATAACTCTAATCATATCTACCACGAAGTGATGGCAGCTCCTTACCTGAACCGGAATCCCGATTTGCCGGTCTCCAATGCCAGCCAGTCTATCTCTGATCATGGTGATGCAGCGGAAGTTTTTCCCATCACCCACAATCCCGATCATCAGCTGCTTACCAATGTGGGAGTCATTACCGCCGCCTGTGGAAATGTCAATTACCTGGGTGGAGCTTTTCCTGACCCTTATGATGACAACACGACTTTTGTAGCCGAACCTGTCAGCAACCTTGTTCATGTGGATCATCTCAAAGATAATGGCGCAAGCTTTACCGCCAGTCGTATGCATCCCGAAAAAGAATTTCTCGCCTCAACGGATGCATGGTTTCGTCCTGTTAATATGTACGTAGGGCCGGATGGAGCCCTTTACGTAGTGGATTTTTATCGTCAGATCATTGAACATCCTGAGTGGATGTCAGAAGAAGCTATCAAAGCTGCTAATCTTTATAATGGAGAAGACCTGGGAAGAATTTACCGGGTAGTTCCGACGGATGCAGGTCCTGCCGATTGGACGCGGGGCTTAGAATTAGGAAATGCATTGCCTGAACAGTTAGTAGCACAACTGTCCAATCCCAATAAGTGGTGGCGGATCAATGCACAACGACTGTTGGTAGACCAGGCCAATCCTCAGGCAATTCCAGCACTGGAGAAAATGGCACAGCATCCCACCTCCTCCATGGGGAGGCTACATGCCCTCTGGACTCTGGAAGGTATGAACGCCCTCAGCAGAGAACTGATTATGCAGGCTTTAAAAGATACAGTAGCAGGAATAAGAGAAAATGCTATCAAACTGGCAGAACTCCATCTGGATGATTTTCCTGAATTGCAGGGAAACCTGTTGGCTATGCAGAAAGACCCGAATCCTAAGGTTAGGTTTCAGCTGCTTTGTACGCTGGGAGAATTTGACTCACCTCAGGCCGGACAGGTACGTAAAAACTTGCTCTTTCAGGATATTGATGATCAGTGGGTACAGATCGCTGCTTTGTCGGCATCTTCTTCACAGGCCGCTCCTCTGTTGACAGAGGTGCTTAATGATTATGATAAAGAATCTGCGGCCTATGGCTCTTTGGTGCAACGCTTGACAACTATAGTCGGGGCAAGTGGAGATCCGTCTACCATTCATCAACTGATTCAAAAAGCTACTTCTACAGAAACAGGAAATGAGCAGGGGTGGCAATCTTTTGTATTGTATGGATTGGCGCAGGGGATAAGCAACAGAGAGTCAACCTCATCCATTGCTGAACAAGAGCAGAATGAGTTAGTTGATGTTTTTTTTAATCACCCTTCCCAACAGATACGCATGGCTTCCTTACAACTTATAAGTTCAATAGGCATATCCTCCGAAAGCCTGATGAATGAAGCAATGGAAAATGTGGCAACTTTGGTGGCAGACAAAAGCTTGTCTGATGAAAAAAGGGTAGAAGCTATTAATTTCCTGAAATTAAGAAATCCTGCCGAATACTCTGACCTGCTGAAAAATGTAGTTGTCCTACAGGAGCAGCCTATGGTGCAGATTGCAGCGCTGGATGCGCTTAGCCTTATACCTGATAAAACGGTCTCTCAGCTTGTATTGGAGCGGTGGAGTACTCTTACCCCTGAAGTGCGTACTGCTGCCGTTAATACTTTTTTATCAGATTCTAAGCGGGTTCCCCTTTTGCTGGATGCACTTGACCAGGAGAAGATTTCTACATCAAGCCTGACTTTCCGGCAAAAAGTTCGCCTCATGACCCAATCAGATGAAAATCTGCGTGCAAGAGCACGCTCTATGTTTGCTGCCAATGGGCAAAGTAAGGTCACCCAAAAGTATCAGAAATCTTTGACCTTAGAGGGAGATGGGGTGGAAGGGAAAAAAGTATATCTGAAAAACTGTGCCCTTTGTCATCAGTTCAAAGGTGAGTTAGGCGTGAAGTACGGTCCTGATCTGGGTACGGTACACAGCTGGCAGCCTGAGGCTATTATGTCTCATATTCTGGATCCTAATATTTCTATCGCTGTAGGGTATGACCTTTGGAAAGTTGACCTTAATCGTGGAGAATCAGTGCAAGGCATCATTTCCAGCGAAACGCAATCTGCCATTACTTTGCATACTGCGCCTGGTGTAGAGAAAGTTATCAATCGGCAAAATATCCAGAACATTAAAACGCTGAATATGTCTGCTATGCCTACAGGTTTGGAAAAACAGATCAGCCAGCAGGAAATGGCTGATCTACTGGTCTTTTTAAGAAAAAATGATTGATTTACTAAACTAAGCAGCCAAGCCAACATGAAATATTTCAGTATGACTTTTATAATACGCAAAATGACCTTACCTGACTTTCTCAGACTATCTGCGATTCTTGTTGTGCTGCTTTTTAGTGCAAAAGCCTCAGCTCAGACCACTTCTCAGCCTGGGAAAACAATGGAAGTTGGGGTGGCTAGAATTGATATTACACCGGAAGGGCCGATTCGGCTGACAGGATACGCCAGCAGGAAAAATACCGAATCAGAAGGGATTATACATCGGCTTTATGCCAAAGCGCTTGCTTTCGGAAGTGATACCCAGCATCCATCGGTGCTGATTACAGTTGATCTGGTGGGGATTCCCGGCCATATCACTGCTGGACTGGTGGAGCGGCTTTCGGAGCAAACCGGACTGAGTGCATCACAACTGGTTATTTTGGCTTCTCATACACATGGAGGACCAGAAGTGGGTAATCTCCTGAACATATTACAGTACAAAGATGGTGCATTCAGTGATTCTCTACTTGCTCTGGATCAGATGGTGCAGATTGCCGGATATATTGATCAGCTAAGCCAGAAGCTTGAGCAGCTAACGCTAGAAGCACTGGATAACCGCAGCCCTGCCTTAGTGGCTTGGGGGCAGGGACAGGCAGGTTTTGCAAAAAATAGACGAACTCCGGGAGGTCCGGTTGACCCTGCGCTTCCTTTGTTGCGGGTAAATGATCCTGAAGGTAAGCTGCGAGCAGTTTTAGTGAATTATGCATGTCATGGTACTACCTTGGGAGGCGGGGTTAATAAAATTCATGGCGACTGGATGAGCGAGGCGCAACAGTTCATTGAAGAGAAGCATCCGGGAGCACTAGCCATGGTGGCTATTGGATGTGGTGCGGATGCAAATCCAGACCCACGTGGAAAAGTAGAGCATATGACTTTACACGGGCAGGAAATTGCCAGCAATGTCGAGAAATTGTTAACAGCCCAACTACAGCCGCTTACTTCTCCTCCGAAGGGCAAAATCAAGTGGATAGACCTCCCCTTTGCTAAAGTGCCTACCATAGCTGAGTTGATTGAACAAACTAAAGATCCTTCGGTGAAAGGATATTATGCCCGTCGCTCTCTTGAGAGGATCGCCAGAGGTCATGCCATCCCTGAAGAACTGCAGTATCCGGTACAGGTCTGGGCGTTCGGCAATGATATGGCGATGGTTAACCTGGCAGGTGAAGTGGTGGTAGATTACGCTGTACGCCTGAAGAATAAATATGGTGCTGAGCAAGTGTGGATGAATGCTTATGCGAATGATGTTCCCTGTTACATTGCTTCTCGTAGGGTGATTCAGGAAGGAGGGTATGAAGCTGAAAGTTCTATGTATTACTATGACAAACCATCTCCCTTTTCTGAAGAAGTAGAAGAGTTGATAGTTAATGCTGTTGACGAACTGATGCCAACCTCGTTTAAGTCAGAGAGAGCTTCTGTTAATCGCTTGCAGCTAGTAAAACCAGATCAGAAGGGTACGCTTACATTGCATGCAGCGGTTGCCCAGGCAATGGGTCCGGAAATAGAATATATGCCGGAATGGAAAGCCTTTGGCTGGTTTACTGCCGAAGACCAGGTGAACTGGGAGGCAGAAGTTAATACGCCTGGAAAATATGATGTGTATCTGGAATGGTCAGTCTCTGATGAAGAAGCAGGAAAGCCATATCTGTTAAAAGTAGGAAATGATCAACTGAATGGTAAGGTCGGACAGAGTGGGTCCTGGTTTACTTACAGAACTGAAAAAATAGGTCATATTCAGCTGAAGAAGGGAAGGCAGGAAATAACGTTTAAGACAGGAGCAAAATTTGAAGGCGCATTATTGGATTTGCGAGAGATAAAGTTAATTCCAATTAGATAGTGATAAGGCGCGAGCTTTCTAAAAAAGGAGGTGGGTAAAGAGCTTTTTTATTTAAGTAAATTCCTCTGGACTCTGCAGGGAATAGATAGTTTAAGGCCTTTACACACTATAAACCCTACACCATTCCTTACCGCTACCTTTATTCATGCAATATTGAAAACCTTTTCATGGCAGGTAGGGACATCAGCACAACCCATGTAACTTTCTGAAGTACCCGGGTGATGCGTACCTGTGGTATGATGGGAGAAGTGGTAGGCTATGCATCATATGTAGCTAGAAAACACAACACCAATCCCAGGGGAGTACATCAGCAACATCTGGATGAATTCATAGGCATACTGGAAAATCCTTCCATGGACCTGCAGTCTCAGCCTATCAACCAGGAATTGAAAAGAGAGAATAAAGAAGGTCAATAAGATCCTTCTTTATTCCAAACGTTTTGGACAACTTTAAAATTAAGCAACTAAAAAAAAATATATTTAAAGTTTCTTAATTACATTTTATGTTAAAGGAGGTATGCATTCTGTGGATCACCTCAAACCTGGTGAATGCTCGTAAGCCTAAAGTTCAAGGATATTGTCTTGATAAACTGTATAAATTCCTCCTTTAACTCTCTTCCTCTCAGCTTCCAAAAGTACAGGATTCTTAGTCGATATTCTAGAGCATAGTGTACCAGTGAGTCAAAAGTTGAGACCGAAAAAATATCATGGTTATCATTAAGCTTCCATTTGATAATGTCAAGAGAGAAGCTTATTACAATGTACACAGCCTCATAATTAGATGATCAAATTGCATTAATTTGCATTGTTTTGACATATACCAAAACGGGTCAACGAAGTACATTTTTTAGGGTGAAAAAACCAAAAAAGGTAACCGAATTGGTCACCGAATGATTTGAACTGGTTTGGTTCTATTTGATATCCTGAGAAAGAAAAAAGCCCTCAAAATCATAGGATTTAAAGGGCTTTGATGTAAAATGTACTCTAGGTTCAGGAGCCTCGCAGAGAGTGAGGCTCCTGAATATTATTTTCAAATTTATGATTATCAATCACTTATGAAAAATAAATTGTCTTGGTCACCGAATAGGTCACCGAATTGCCTAAGGTAATTTTGTGTGCTTTTAAGTCCTCATTTTTTATTCCCTTCAGATTAAACTATTGGTAGTTTCATGTAGAACTAGAATAGCAAGCTCTTGAACCCGTGATCTTTTTAACTAATACTATAATGTTTGCGTACCCATCCTGACGCTAACTCGATAAGCCAAAACCAAGTAGATAAATAGAATATTGGTGTCAAGTGAATATTCAACCAAAAAAAAGCGATCAAATTAACTAGTTCAAGAAAAAGAGCATAAGTAATATAGGTGACAAGAAGACTGGTGATTTTATATCTTAGTATTCTTTTTGTAGTGGGTACAGATTGCTTTTTCTTTTTGATCTGTATAATTTTTGAAAACCCAATCTGGAATTGTCTGTAAATTACAGTGGCTCTGTTTCTGAACATAAGCGCTCTTCTTTTTAGCCAAGGTTTAGGTAAAATAGCGAAGTATGTAATTAAGACATAGCATATAAACAAAAAGAGCAAGAAAAGCCAGGAGATTAAATTGTCTTGATACTCTAAAGCTAAAAGCGCATTAGCGATAATTAATGCTCCTGACATTTCACCCCAAAGTGTTTGATGTCTATCCAAATTTTCAAAATCACCTACAATTACGATTCTATCTTGTAGAAAAGTAGCAGCAATATCTTGCACTGCCAATAATTCATCAATATAAAGATGCAATAGATTTCCATTCTGATGATTCAGGTCAAAAGGAGATATTCTCAGGGTAGGAATGAAGTTATTAAAAAAGTACTTTCCTGACTCTGATCTCAATAGTGAACCTGCTTTTTTATATTTAGTGCTCCTTATTTTTTCGTACCCCACCAAGGGTAATTGTCGAAGAGTGTCACTGAATATATATCTGTACTTAAGAAAATTACCTCTGTGTTCAAGTACCGTTGCAAGTCCAAAGTCGGATGTAACAACCGGTTTTATTATTTGATCCTCTTTTATTGCAATAGGAATAATTAGATTATCTAGTTGGTCAAATTCTTTTTGTAAAAGCGAATCATACTGGGTGGCTTCCTCAAAAAAAATATCGCATAGAATAAGCTTTGGCTTTGAACTACTGCTATTGATAAGTCTAAAGAAATTAACTAATGTTTCACGATCGGTGATGGCTTTATTTCCGATTTGAATCCCAAGGCTATCGTATTTTGGTACTAATTTTTTACTCCAGGCAACATCAACGAAAGCAAAATTATAGGGTAATGAAGTTGTATCATTCTTGAATAGATAGGTATCTAGTAGTGTCTTGAACCGTGTATTATATTTAGCTATATCAAGTGCGCTAGGATGTAAAAAAGGTATGTTGATTAACAGAACAGTTGCTCCTACCAAAAGAAAAGCATGGAATAAGCAGAAAAGGTTTACTAACCAGAGATGCCTTGATGATAAACCTTTCTTCATATACTCAAAGTAAAGAATGGTTATAAAGCCAAGCTTTCACTTCATCTCTTGTGCAACTACCATACAGTTCGTTAAAGAAGAGATGTATTTGTTTGATAAGCTCTATTTCACTATTAGAGTCCCCTTTTTTTCCAGCCTCTATAATCATATTTGCTTGTTGCATGAGTTGCTGATTTTCAACTTTGACAATGGTAAACTCAGTAATGGGATAATTAATTTGATTTTTGTGCTGAAAAAGTTTTGTGTGAAAAAAATTCTGTTTTTGATAGCTTGAATCTATTAATCTAAACAAAGTTTCAGTTAACAATAGCTGTCCATTTTTGGCATTAATTTTCTTCTTTTTTTCACTATTGTCGGCTATAAAGAAATAATTGTTTTGATCTATAGGAAAATAATTTTGGTTGTAATCAATAGTAATGGTGTCAAGTAGCAAATGAGGTATTTGAAAAAATAGTTGAAAATCATCTAAATGATTAATTATACCCACGCTGCCTCTGGTAAAGGTTGAACTTGTCAAGGGAAGCACTTCTTTACTACTTAGTGCAATAATTTCTGAATAAACATAATTTTTTTCGTCAGTATGCAAAGATTGTAGGGTATTTGAATTCTGTTTTTGGGGTTGTTGTGACGATTTTTTATGTAGCGGCTTAAGTACAACCTTCCCAACTTTCTCATTGAGAAAAACAATTAACCCTAACGAATCCTCAAAGTTAAATTTTTGTCCCTCTTCATAATGATTTTTGATACGAACTGTATCACTATTGTCGGTAGTCACATCTCCGACTACGTGCAAAACATAGTATTTTTGGGCGCTTAAAGACAAAGAAAGGAAAAGTGTTACCAAGGTCAAGAAGTACTTCATAGATGTAATCTACTTTAGTAAATACAGAAAACCATTATACAAAAATATAGGCTATCTTTAGCAATAATGATTGCACTGAATGTTTTTTTAGAATTTCTTGAACAAATGATCATTATAAGTTTTGTTGATCAGTTTTTATCCAAAAGAAGAAACTTTGTTAAAAATGTTCAATCTAATGTAGGTTAGTAATATTGAGGGGGGAGATTAGAAAATTAACTTCAGCAGAATTGCTTATTTTATTATCTCATTTGAAAGGATTAGTAATATTTCCGATATTCAACACAGTTGAATTAACCAAACCTTTACTGTTAAATTACTATATGTCTGAAGAGGAACTCGTTAAAAGGCTCAGAGAAAAAGATCTCAAAGGGTTTCGTTATCTGATGCAGTACTACCCAATGTGCAGGAAAATGATGCGGAATTATAACTTGGATGAAGATTCCTCTAAAGACATTTTTCAGGAAAGTCTGATTGTTCTTTACGAAAATTTACAAAAGGAAAGTTTTGAACTTACTGCAAAAGTAAGCTCCTACCTCTATTCTGTATGCCAAAATAAAGTTAGGGCACATAGCCGCAAAAAAAGTAAAGTAGAGACAATCACTATTTCAGAAGAACCAGATACTATAAAGCAAGTGAAGCATGGTCAAGATGACTCAAACCTCATTTTGTATAAAGAATTAGAAAATGAACTCCCGGAATATGATGAAATTTACAATGCAATTGTAAATTTAGGGCACACGTGTAGGGAGTTATTGTCTATGTTTTACTATCATAGATTTCGTATGAAAGAAATCATGGAAGAGCAGGGATATACGAACGAAAATGCTACTCGACAAGCGAAAAAAAGATGTTTAGACCGACTTAAAAAATATTTTCTCGGATGATTAACGACGAAAACAGAACCGATTTAATTGATCAATATTTAAGTGGAGAACTAAGTGGGGAAATGCTTCAAGAATTTGAAGAGCAACTGGAAGGTGATTCAGACTTTCGTAAAGAAGTTGCTCTTCAGCAAAAAATTATCCAAACGATTAAAGAAAAGGAGCGAAGTGATTTAAGGAATGACATAAAACAACTTTTCAAAGAAGAGGTAGAAGATAAAAAAGCACCCCTTGGAGGCAAAGCAGATGGACAACAAGAGGAAGTAAAGGAAATAGATGATAGAAAGGTGGTAGATATCTCTCCTCATCGACGCTACATTGCCATCGCAGCTGCTATTGGATTGCTTATATTGACAGCGATACTCTTTTTTACACTTCAACCAGATAACTCTGACCCACAGTTTGTCTTCCTGGAAGTCACTGTTCCTCCAGGAGGTAGAGGCGTATTGCCTACTCAAATACCTGATTCGTTGGCAGTAGAAGTTATTTCCCAGCACTCAGAATACAATTTTCACTACCAATTGAAGGATACGCTAAAACTATACGGAGATTTCAATATAAACGATTTGACAATCTACTATGAGCCAAATGCTGAACAATATCTCTTATTGATTGATGATACGGAATATTCTTTGAATACCACATCAGATATAGTACCACTTCGTCCGTAACTCAATCCAGCAAGAAATTTATTCTACTTTCATAAGACGTGACCATCTTCGTGTTTTAAAAGAATAAACGACCTCCCCTAGATCATTCAACTAATGTAAATGCAGCCCATTGGTAAGGATCGTATTTTTCCCGCATCTGCTGCTGGGCTTTTCGGAATGCCTTTCTAATAGTCAGCTTTTCCTGCAAATAAAACTGGTAAAATAGCTGCATCATTTCCTGAGTTTCCAAATCTGGAACTGACCAAAGACTCATAATAATTTTTTGAGCTCCGGCCTCCCGTAATGCACGCTGTAGTCCGTATACCCCCTCGCTGCCACGAACCAAACCTAAGCCGGTTTCGCAAGCAGAAAGTACAACCAGTTGGGTCTGATGTAAATCAAGTTGGGCAGCTTCAGTAGCAAGCAGAATTCCATCATCTGCTTTGACTGGCTGTTCACGGTCTTTCCAATTTCGGTTGGCATCGGCAAACGCTAATCCACTGAGTAGCATTGCTTCATCTTCTAAAAGAAGAGTATCTTGTTGCTCTTTACTTTTGGAAAGCTGATCATCCAATATTAGTTCATCCTCCGAAGTTGGAGCATCAGTAGAATCTTTGGAATCTTTGAAAAAACCATGAGTAGCGATGTGCAAAATGCTGGGAGAAACAAGTTGACTGACGGCTTCTTCTGAGGCCTCCGCTTCGGTGAAAAGTTCAGAGGCTATACCTTGATCTTCCACTAAATTAGCAATAGCTTCTATTTCTCCCTTCGTCCCGGGCAGGTATTCAAATGGCTCTTGTGAATTAGAAGAGCCATTTTGAGTATTTGTTTCTGACTTAGGTGGTGTGCCGTATCGAATACTACCAAATAGAACTGCATTTTGTGGCGAAGACTCCGAAGATTGTAGCGTGATCTGACGAGTGCTACTTAGCTGCCGTAGATCGTAGCGATCCAGTAGTAAGCCTTCCGGATGAGGCAGGGCGGCAAAGGCTACCTGGTGAAGAATACCGGCCGGTGAAAAATGAACCACCTGAGTATTTTGTAGAAATGGCTCCAGCGGTTCCCAAACTAACTGATATAATTCATCTCCGGTAAGATTTTTATTAACGGGGGAGGCCCCTCTTGCTTGATATAGTTGCTGAGGTGAATTACTGCTATCGATCTTAAGCAATCTGTCAAGTTGGAATTGCTGAGCTAAGAGGATGAAGTGCGGGTGAACTTCTTCGGGGACTAGTAAGACTGCTGCGTAGGTACGTAAACTATCTATTTCCTTAATTGAAGTAGTAGTTTGACTATTGGAAGAAGGATCCTGCGGAAGATTGTAAAAATAAATAAATTCTACGGCAGCTTCGCCTTCTTTAAGTTGCTGCTGTATTGCCTTCCAGTCAGTTTGCAAGAGATCCTGGGCATTGCGGCTCAGTTCCTTTTCCAGCAAATCCAATTGTTGTTCAAGGGCAGGATGTTCTGTGTCATGGTGAACCTTTTGCTTCTTACATGTTAGCCACTGATCAGCTATTTTATGTAAGTAGGCATTATCCGAATTTTGCGCAGAAACTCTCAAATTGCGCTTTTTCTCTAAGAGCATACCTTTATCCTGCAAAGCGGTGTTGTAAGCGTAGCTGGCCAGTTCAGGATGTTGCTGGTGATGTCTCATCACAAAGTTATGCAGCATCGCTGAGATGATGAAGATTTGGTTTTCGGCAGCAGTAAGATACTGCATATCTCTACTGGCATAATCTTCCTCTTCTTCCATTTCTTCACCGTAAGGTGAGGGTTCTCCTTGCTGATACAACAGTAGAATCTCAGTCAAGGCATCTTTATAATCACGGTAGAAATTAGCCGATTTATTAATAGCTCCGCGGGCTTCGTAGAACCGGGCCAGTTGAATATACACATCACCGTGCGAGCTCCATTTGATTTTACCTTGAATTTGATCTCGCTGCTGGAGTTTGTCCAGCAGTTGATCTTCCAGCACTACTTTTTCTTCTTCATTTAATTGATCAAACCGTTGCATCTTTTCCTCAAACTCTTGACGACTTATAGTTTTCTTTGCCTGATAACCAACTGGAGTAGTTAGCTGATTCATTCCTCTGATAGCAGCCTCCGTATCTGCTCTCTCAGCATCTTCGGCCAAAGCCAAAGCCTCTTCTGGGGAACTGCCTTCATCCAATTCCTGAACTCCTTTGAGTAGGGGTAGATAAGAGGAAATTAGACTGTTGTCTTCCATCTTAAGCAATTGTTGTATGGCTTCTTCATCGCTAAGATCTCCACCCTCTTCCGCTAGCTTCATAAGTTCGGCCAAGTCACTGGCTCCTTCTTTACCGTACATGGCACCATACATTTCCAGGGCCATCTGATCATTGTTTTCTTCTTCCTGCTCTTCATATTTTTCCGTAATTTCGAACGCAGCTGCCATTTTGCGTTGATATGCCTGAGGGTCTACTACAGAGACTTCGCCAAGACTGCTCAAAAGAGGATCATCAGATTCGCTCATTACCTCGTTTGTATTGACTCCACTTATCAAGGAACTATGCAACTGTATATCCAGCCAACTTTTATACAGCAAATGCTTAAGCAGCGAATCTTCGGGAAGCTTATCCGCTTGGGGTTGCATTTCCTCTCTTATCTGCGCAGCTTTATTTTCCTGCTGTGTATAATGGTAACTTAACCATTGATGGTACTGTAGGTTTAGGTAATCTAAGCTGTTTGTTCCGTGATTTTGCGCTACTTCAGAAGCCACTTTGTCCAGCTCTACTATCGCCTTATCATATTCACCTCCCATCATGTACATAAAATGGAGGGGGCTTTCGGATGATTCGCCTGCGAAAACCTCGGGCCACTCCATCACTTGTCCGAAGCCGAGAGAAAAGCTAATACACAGAATGCTGATAATGATAAAAAGTTTCTGAAATAAATTTTTCATTGTAGTTGCTAATATGATATGGACTTGACAAATAAAAGTGTGTTCAATCTTTAAATGGGTAGATATATGTATCACATTAATATAATCTTTGAGCAAAGTCTTTCATAAAAATTTATCAATAATTTTTTCATCTTTAGTAGGTCTTTATTGACTGACTTTTTGATCTGATTGTCAATTTGTGAGAAAGAATTATGGGTTAGTGAGAGAAATAGGTTGTTTTTTGAGACTTTTAGCCTGTTTACTAGATTGATGTTCTTATAGGGTGAATTTAACGTCCAATTTTATAGTGAGTAAATCCTTGAAGGAAAGACAAATATCCTTATCAAAAAAATGCCTAATATTTTGATTAACTGACCAAAATCTATTAGCATTAACCTTATTTCGTTTTGTGTTCTATCCTGATATGAGTAGCAAAAAACGGATGATATATGCTTTCTAAAATCATTATTGCAGATCAGAAGATATAGCCAAAACTTTTATCTATTATTATGATACAACCTTTTAACGCTCACCCAACCTGTCTAGCTTGTATAGCCTTTCTTACCTTAAGCTGTCTTAGTACCACCATGTCACCTCAGGAGAAGACAGAAGTGTTTGATAGCAAAATTATTTCCAGAGCACAGAATGCAGAAGCAACTTACAACTCTGATGAAAATTTGAAAGAAACTTCTATCCAAGTAGCTGTCGATCCGAATAAGATTGCATTAATCATAGCGATTAGTGAGTATGATTCAGAAACGGGATGGGATAAAATAGCATCAACCAATGATATACCCTTAATCAAAGCTTCTTTAGCAGCCCAGGGATTTGATACTGTCAATAATGTTGCCGTTTTGCAAGATCAGCAAGCCTCCCGAACTGGCATCACACAAGCTATTCAGCAACATTTGTTGAAGAAAGCTCAACCAGGCAGTATAGCCGTTCTCCATTATTCGGGACATGGGCAGCAGGTATTTGATGACAACGGAGAAGAACTGGACGGTTTTGATGAAGCGCTAGTACCCTATGATGCACCCCAGAAGGTGGAAGGACCAAATTCCGATTATAAGGGAGAAAAACATTTGCGGGATGATGAACTGGGTTTACTGCTGAGACAGTTACGCCAGAAGATAGGCCCCTCAGGTGATCTGATCGTTGTTTTGGATGCATGCCATTCGGGTACGGCTACTCGGGGAGAACTAACCCATGTTAGAGGGACGAATACAAAGATTGCTCCCCCGGGTTATCAACCGTCTCAATCCCGAGGTAAGAATGAAGGTTGGGATGAGGCTGGAGAAGGGAATCAGTTATCGCCCATAGTAGTAATAAGTGGGGCAGGGGCCAATCAGCTTAACTACGAAGCTCGTGATAAGAACGGTAACCGGGTAGGTTCACTTTCCTACGCCCTTAGCCGTACCCTTAGTAAAGCCGAAGCTCATACTTCTTACCGCGGGCTATTTGATATGATTATGGTAGACATGAGTTCGCTGGCTCCTCGCCAAACTCCCCAGATAGAAGGAGATCTGGACCGGCAGATTTTAGGTGGTCAGGCGGTACCTCAATTGGATTACTACACCGTGAAGGAGCACTACGATGATAAAAATATCACCATTAAGGGTGGGCAGCTTTACGGGATTTATGAGGATACTGAAGTTGCCTTATATGATATTGATACTCAAGATACTACTGGTGTAACTCCTAAAGCATCCGGTCGGGTAATTGCTTCCTATTTACAGGAAAGCGATGTGTTGTTGGATCAGGGGGTAAGTCAAAGTGAGGCAGAAAATTCCTGGGTATTTATTACCAGCAAGAATTTCGGAGCCATGCAGGTGAAGGTAAAACTGGATATCCGGGAAAATGAGGCTTTTACCAACGCCTTGAGAAAAGAGTTTGCCGAAGCCCCCCTGATTAAGGAAACCGCTGAAAACCCTGAGTTGCTGATAGAAATGAATACGGAATTTACCAAAGAACAGGGAGTCAATGCACTACAAATTATTACGGCACATGATTATGTAGTTTATGAGAATGTTGTTCAGGAAGCTCGTACTCCGGCCATTGCTGAGGACGTGACGGAGAAGATTATCTCGTACGCCCAGGCATCCTTTCTCCGTAATCTGGAAATGGAAGCTGAGGATATTCGGGTATCCTTTGAGGTAATTCCTATTGAAGCGGAGCAACAGGGCCGAAGGGTAGTTGAAACCCGCTCCCTACCGATAGAGAATAAAATGAACAAGGAGGGTATGTTGGTTCTCAACGAGGGTGATTATATAAAATTACGCATTATTAATCATGGAATAAAAAAAGCCTACTTCGCCTTACTAGATATTCAACCGGATAATGTGATCAATGCATTGATACCCAATAATGGAAGAACGGCCGAAGAATACGTGGTTGCGGCGGGTGATACTTTGATACCCAATGATATTTTTCAGATTGGGCGGCCTTTTGGTACCGAAAATTTCAAGCTGATTGCCACCACCGAGCCTTTTGAAATCGGGCCAATCGTTACTACCCGGGGAGAGTCTACCGGAAGAGGTGGGAATCTAACCCCTCTGGAAAAACTATTTAGAGATACATATAAGACTAAACGGATGAAGAATAGGGGAGCGAGTACCCCTAGTGTGTCTCCTTCCTCAGGACATATTGAGACTTTGGTGTTTAGGATAGAAGAAGGCAAATAAAATCATGGGCCAGGGTTATGTTTTGACCATAGCTAAGCATGTATAGAGTAAAAAAAATGCATAATATTGAGTCAATCGGAAAGTTCAAGACCCTAACTGGGAAAATAGATAGGTTATCCTATGTTTTTTTACAGCAATAATCGGCAAGAAAAAAATAGGGGGGCAGGGTAACCTATTTGTCAAATCGTCATCCTCCGCTAAATATTAATCACTTTAATTGAAAACAGAACAAACCATTCGTTACTGGATAGAATCTGAAAGAAATGTGACTACGGATATTATGTGCTCCTAACTTGTATCTTCTTATAACCAAAGCCTCTTATTCTTCATAAGGGGCTTTTGTTTTTAGGGTAATAGTATTGCTAAATGAAAATTCCTGCTTCTCAATCATACCTCCTAACCCTCCATCTTGGTTTTAAATAATTTTTTCCAAAGGATGGGTAACGTTTTTCCCTTTTCGCCATAGATAGATGAAAGTAACACGTAGAATTCTACGCTAACGGTTTTAAAGATAGTCTACTAAAGCTAATTCAGACATTCACTAAAAACCTTAGCTGCTTTCCGGAAAGCAGGGCTGATTACCCGTGTGGGGTAGGTATGATGCTCTGCTTTCTAAACCCCACCAGCTAAACGGCTGAGCCAATTTTTCTAATTCTAATCTGGAAAAAATGAAAACTTTAGCGAAATCCTTCATTGGAATGGTGGTTGTACTATGTCTTACTAGCAGTTGCGATGTTGTCGGTTTTGACGATGACTTAAAAGAGCATACCGAACAGGCCTCTGGTTCTGGAGGGTCGGATCAAGACCCTTGTCGCAGAGCTTGTGAATAATTGAAGAAATGCGTCCTTTGGGACGCGCTTCTTTTTTAGTATTTTCAGCTATGTTAGCCCCCACTACCGTTTGATATAAAAAAGATTTTATACTGTTTCTCTATCTGATATGATTTCTATGGTTACGATGATGTTAATACGAATAATAATTGCATACATCAGGCTCAGGAATTACTAATGTCACTTCAAAAACGAATTGAGTAAATATGATATCTGTAAAACGAATCACAAGAGTTGGTGATATTTATCCGAAGGTATGCTAGTTTTATAAGTGACTGTTGTTTCAGTCCCTTACTTTTGCTACTTTTTACTGACTATAAAATCAGGTAAATGAAACTACGTAAACCATATTTTACTCTCTTATTTCTGATTAGTGTCAGCCAAACACTCGCTTCATCAACTAATTTTTCGAATCCTGATTCCCTATTCAATTTAGCAGACCAATACTTTGAACACAATGATACAACTAGAGGTTTTCAACTTTTGGATTCTATGCTCCAGCTTTACTCTTCGGAGGATACGATGGTATCAGATATTTTAAATGAATATGGGTACTATTACTACCTAATGGGTAGTTCAAACCAAAGCTTACATTATTATCAGCGATCGCTCGCACTTGAACAAGCTATGTCGGATACGGTGAGAATTATTGGGAGATTAAAAAATATTGGAATGACCTATTGGGATATGGGGCGGAATCAAAGTGCTTTAAATCATTACCTAGAGGCATTAAAGCTGGCCCAACTCCTAAATCGACCTCAATCTATTGCTTCGGTAAATAACTCATTAGCAGTATTAATGTATGAAATGGAGCAATATGATAAAGCAAAGGAGTATTATGAAGTTGCTTTGAAAGAATGGACGCACTTAAAAGATACCCTACGATTATCTTATGTCTACAACAATATTGGTCAGGTGTACTACGATCAGGCTGATTATGATAGTGCTTTGCTATTTTATCAGCAAGCTTTGCATTGGAAAAGGCAAATTGATCAATCTAGAACTCTACCTACTACATTATATAATCTTGGAAACACCTATCTATCTCTACAGCATCTGGATACTGCGTCGTATTATCTAAAAGAATCTTATAGAATTGCTCAACAATATGATATGAAAGGAGCAATGGCATCCGCCAGTAATAGCTTGGGAGAACTCTATTTGTCCAGTGAACAAATATCAACCGCTCGTTCGTATCTTGATACTACGAAGATTTTGCTTAATCAGCTGGATTCCCGGAGTATTCGCCTAGAGTATTTCCGTTTAGAAGCCCTTTACCACGAAAAAACGGATCAAACAGCAAGGGCACTTTCCTACCAAAAGCAGTGGGCTGCACTCAGGGATAGCCTCTTCAATGAAGAGCGGCTTAAAGTGATGGAGACCCAGGCTGAGTATACATTACATCAAGAAGAGCAAGCCAGGGAAAATGCTGAACTACGGGCATCAATTGCCCAGGCTGAAAGTGAACAACATCAACGCTACACCCTG
This sequence comes from Catalinimonas locisalis, assembly GCF_038039535.1. Taxonomy (NCBI): domain Bacteria; kingdom Pseudomonadati; phylum Bacteroidota; class Cytophagia; order Cytophagales; family Catalimonadaceae; genus Catalinimonas; species Catalinimonas locisalis. Next base: position 72,933 of record NZ_JBBPHP010000014.1, read on the forward strand.
GCAGCGCTTTCTGGTGGAGCAATTCTGACAGTTATTAGTATCGTCTTGTTTCGTTTGTATAACTTAAATCGTAGAATGAAAGATCGCAATGCCGATCTGGTACGGGAAGTGCATCATCGGGTCAAGAATAATTTACACTCAATCTCCAGTTTGCTGAGCCTGCAATCACGACGATTAGAAGACGATGGTGCAAAAAAAGCAATGAGCGAAACGCAGTTGCGTATTCAATCTATGGGACTGATTCATCGTCGTTTGTACGGAAATCAGCTTACTGACGTAAACATGCGTGAATATTTAGAAGAATTAATTCCTCAGGTATTGGACTCATTTGGTTGCAAGGCAGACTTGCAACTTTCTCTGGACGATGTTATGCTCGATGTTGATCAGGCCGTACCCGTTGGCCTAATCACCAATGAGGTAATTAGTAATGCCTGTAAGTATGCTTTTCCCGACCATACTCAACCTACTTTGAAGGTAACTTTTCAGCCAGCTTCAGCCCAATCATACCTGTTAGTTATTCAGGATAACGGTCCTGGAATTGACTTGGATAAATGTAATGGTTCCAAGACGTTTGGTACCAAACTAATTCATTTGCAGACTGATCAGCTAGGTGGAAAAGCTGATTATCAGATTCAAGATGGAACATTGTTTCAATTAACTTTTCCAAGAAAATAAATGATACAAGGGTAAATTTTAGTTTTACTCTGATAAATACAGTAACTTTTTCAGAAAAGCTTCATTAATCATTAAAACCAATTAAAATGAATTCTTAGAATTATGGCTAAAGTTAAAATATTGATTGTAGAGGATGAACTACTTGCTGCCGAAGATATCAAAGAACAGCTGGAGGAAGCAGGGTATGAAGTAACAGGGATTGCCCGTTCTTATGAAGGTGCCCTCAAGCTGTTTAAGCAAGAACTACCGGATTTAGTACTTCTTGATATCCAACTTGATGGTGAGAAGAACGGAATTGCTGTAGCCAGTACAATTAATAAACTAACCAAAGTACCCATTATTTACATCACTGGTAGTGCAGAAGATAATTTACTGGAACAAGCAAAAAATACCCAACCAGTCACTTTTGTCTTAAAACCATTTAGGGCAAAAGAGTTTATCACGAATGTAGATTTGGCCATTGAGAATTTTGCTCGACAAAATACCAAAGATCATTTGCTATTAGACAATGCGGTCTTTATTCCTACATCCGATGGGGGGCATGAAAAAGTGTTGAAAGATGATATCTTGTATGTTGAGGGAGATGGTAGCTATACGTCGCTAATTACCAAGTATGGGAAAAAATATGATATCACCCTTTATTTATCTAAGCTTATTCCGCAATTAGAATCTGATGACTTGGTTCGGATATCAAAAAAGCATGTTATTAATGCCCATCATTTGACCAAGATTGAGAAGAAAGCCATTTGGTTGGGTGAAGAAAAATTATCGGTGGGTGAACATTATCGGAAAACGCTTATGCAACGTTTAAGTTTTATTAAAACGAAGCCCTGAGTTTAATTAGAACCTAATGTTTATTAGCTGGAGTTAACTTAGTTTTTAGTTATTACAGCCTTTCAACTCCAACTCTCTAAAACATTTGAGTTATCTAAATTCTGAGTCAAACAGTTCAGCTAATGCATTGCGTATTGAGTCCCGCTCTCGGTTCCTAACAGTGCGGATAATCTTTTGCTGGAGGGCTACTTCCCTACGAAATTCAGCATCCTCATTTATTCGCTCTTCTAACTCTAATTGCAGTTTATCATTTAAAGTTCCAGCCAAATACTGGTCAATTATATAAGTTTTATCCTCTTCGTTAATCATGGTTTTTTTGGATTTAATATTTTCTTCAATCGCTCCATACACTTGTGCTTTGCTACTTTCACTGAGTTCAACGTTTTGTATCCAAACTCCTCTCTAAGTTCCTCCATCCTGGTTTTATGGTAATACACAGCCAGTATTAAATCTTTACAGGGAGAACCTAAACTATCGATTGCCTCCCGTATCTTTTCTTCAGAAGGTAGGTTAGAATCCTCTTCAGGTAATATTGGTGCTCCCCCTTCATTTTTCTCCTCATATACGAACTCTTCGCCCTCATTGTCATCAGCGAAATTTTCCATGTTTTCTTGGTTCTGCCCTTTCCCATTTTTCCGGAGCCAAGTCAATCCCTTATATTTACATATTGCACATAGGTAAGTACATAGCTTAGAGGTTAATACAAAGCCCTCTTCCTGCGAATTTTCGTAAAGGACGATTATACTTTCCTGAAAAATATCCTCAATGACCTCTTCAGGAATTCCCATTTTTAAGAGAACTCCTCGACATATAGTATAACATTTTAATGCCTCCTGAAAAGCTCGACGATCGCACTTTTTGAGTAATTCTATTAGTTCTTGTTCGGTCACGGTGGTTAGTCGTAGTAGTTTTTAAATAACACTTCAAACTAGGAAAAACCGCCCACCTTTCAAAAGAAGAAATATTTTTTAATGCAGCAGGCAGCTATTATTTAGATTGATACCGCTAACCACAGCCATATCGGGTAGTAAGAAAGCCAAATAGCCAGAAAGGCAAACAGGAAGGGGGGTAATCTCCTCTAGTCTTGAATAATATAGGGAAGTGCCCGTATAAGATTCGTATTGAGCTGGTATAGCTAGTAATAAAGCAGGCTTTTTCATATTAGTCAGTGTTGAAGTTGATAATGATTTTCTTCTGACTATATATGATACAATTCTATATTAGTTACCAATATTGAACAAGAAGCTCACCAGGGAGCTTCTTGTTCCTACTAATCTTATCTTTTATTCTACCAGCGTAAAAGCAGCCCAGTCAGGATTATCATTGAACCGCTGGCGAGCTTCCTGTTGAGCCTGATTAAAGGCGGTACTGACTGGCTTTTTTTGATCAATCAATAAGTCATAAAACCGTTGCATGGTAAACTTTGCAACTTCATCATCAACGCTCCACAGACTCATAACAAGATAACGCACACCCGCCTCCCGAATAGCCCTCTGCAACCCGTATACTCCTTCACTGTTCGTAATATCGCCAAGCCCGGTTTCACAGGCGGATAGTACTATCAAATCAGTGTTTTGCAGACTCATCTGAGCAGCTTCGGAAGCCAGTAAAATACCATCGTCTATATCTTCCGGCACATTCTTTTTACCCATCCAGGCATTATTACCTCCGGCAAACACCAGGCCCGATCTTCGTAATGCTAAAGTTGGGTCATAAAGTTCTTCGTCTTCTTCTTTGTCCTTCTTTTTTTCGGTTTCTGAATTAGCCAGAAAAAAACCATGTGTTGCTACGTGAACAATTCCCGGAGACTCAGCTCTTCGATCTCCTAGCTTTTTGAATCTCTCTTCCATAGCGCTGCTACCCGTAAAGTAATCATACTGAGTTTGTTTATCGTTTAGAAGATTAGCGATGGCTTCCACTTCATAAAGTGTCCCATCTAATTTTTTCCATTCTTCCTTTTCTTTATCTTTGTATACAAAGGCATTGCCATAGCTCACCAGGTTTTCACTTTCTGCCATAGCCAGTAGTTCGTCCGGGTTGGCGTTGAAGTTAATATCACCAAATAAGGCAGCCGAATTAGTATTTACAGGTTTTGTTACCGATCCAAAGGCAAGTAAGCGCGTACTACCAAGATGATGTAACTGGTAGCGCTCAACCAATGCTCCATCAGGAGATGGTAAGCCCGCAAAAGACACCTTATGTAATTGTCCAGTGGGTGAAAAATGTACAGTCTCACTCTCATTGAGCAGTGGTTCTAAGGGTTTCCATATCAGATCATATAGCTGATCACCTTTACTTAAACTGGTTTTCACAGCACCTGCCCCCCGGTATAATTGGTTAGCAATTGTCTCAGATTCCTCTCCCTTTACCAGTTCTATAATATCAGCTTCTTTACATAAAGGAACAATATGAGGATATTCATCTTCTGGACGCATTACGACCGCAGCGTAATAGATAGAGTCAAAGGGAGTAACTTTTTCTTCCTCTTCTTCACTGTTCTGCAGTACTTTTCCCTTTTCGTAATAAGGAAAGTGTAAGAATTCTACTACCGCTTCACCGGCAGAGAGGTTTTCCCGAATGGCTACCCACTGCTGCTGGTTTTCAAATTGGGTTTGCCGGTTAAGCTCTTTTTTGAGCTCTTGCATAGCAAATTTTACAGAATCTATGTAATTCCTAACTTCATCATCTTTCATTTCTTCAAGGTTGGTTGCCGCTACAATATTTTTGGCATCAATCCATAAATCGTATACTCGGAGAAGATATTCATCATCAGAGTTAGTGACGGCTTGTTGCATAAAGCGGTTTTTCTCTAGCAACTGCCCTTTTTCGAGTAGTATGTTATTGTACGCAAGTCCGGTAATAGAGGGATATTCCCGGTAGTGCCTTAGTACAAAGCTGTTGGCGTAATTGGAGAAGGCATAAAAGTCAGAAACAGAGCGCATTTTATCTTCCTGACCCACCAGCAGGGAGAACTCACTCATGTAATTATGAAAACCTTCGTTGGCTCTAGCGAAGCAAGTGTCTGCCTGGGTAATGCGGTCCACATTTTCATAAAAAACTCCAGCTCCTAAGGCGGTGGTTGCAAAGATAACATTGCTAAATATGGATTGAGAAGTATCTCTCTGCTGCTTTTTAAGTATATATTCTTCAACAACTTTCGCTTCCAAAGAATCAATCTGAGCTTCGCTAAGAGAAGCGTAATTGACACCAGTGGCTACAAACTGCGGGATCAACGGATTTTCCTCTTTAGGCTCTTCATCCTCCTCCTCTTTAGCACCTAGAAATGCTCGGATGCCTATTTTGGGACGCTCCACACTATCTTCGGGATTGTTATGCTCATTAAGCGTTTCTTTGGTTTTTTTTCCTTTTTTAAAAAGACTTATACTACCAAAAACATCATTAGCGGTGCTCTCTAGAGGGGTACCTTTAAATAGAGATTTATTCTCTTCAGTTTCCTGATCAATCTGTTGAAACTCACCTCCCAGGTCTACGAAAGCCAAAATAGTCGTCCACCGTCGGCTATCAGCCTCCGGATTCTCAAAAGCACTCAATGCCAGGTTTTGAGCTTTCTTTCCTAGTTTGCTTTTCATCAGTGTCATCGTTCGTAATACTTCCTCAACGCCCACTTTTCGCATGGTTTCCGAGAAGGTTTTAATCCTTAGGTGGTTAATAAGAGCAGAGTCGGTAGGGGCTATTTTCAATTCTTCATAATACGCATTGTACATTGGCTCAATCTGATCTCTTTGGTTTGCCGCCTTAAATGCCAGATTTTTGTTATGAAGAAAGAAAACATATTCATCGGTAGTTTTACCAAATTCCTCTTCCGCTCGTTCCATACCAGTATCGGCCCAGAGTAATGCACTATCGTAGTGCTGTTGCTCAATCATGGCTTTACATTTAATAAAGGCATACCAAGGCCTTTCTGTGATGAGTTGTTGACCGTAAGAGGGTACTAAAACAATAAGCGTGAGTAGGGTGAAAAGGTATCTTCTCATAGCGATGGTGGTTGTGCTGAAAGGTTGAAATTTTGAGAATTGTTTTTATTAATTATTACCAATATAAACAAGATTTTTTATTAAGCCAGTGCAAAAGCAATCCAGTGTATAGAATTGTTATGCTACTCATCTACAACTGAGCTTTGCGAAATGCCTAACCGAAAGCTAACCTGTCTTGCGACTAGCACCAGAAAAAGTGCTGCTTTAATTCCTGGGTTTACTGGTCAGGTTCATGATTAGGTTTTTAATCTCTACATTGTTTATGCTTATTGCAGTTCATACAATCCTTTAAGAAAAGTGTTTTTTTTGATAAATGCTAATGTGAAAATTTAGACTTTATCCGACTATAAGAGTTTGCTTAAAGTTTTGATCAACATTAGAAAGTATTAGATACTCGTCAATTTGTCAATTTGTCTGAACAATTACCCTTTTGGTGTGAAAAAAAGTTTCACTTGTACTAAAAATAGTACCTTAAAAGCGTTCAAAAACACTTCTTTCAGTTTGGTGAGAGGAAAAACTGCTTTGGTGTGAAATCAGTCAGTCTTCGAAAAGTTGTTAGCAGAAAGAGGGTTAAATAGCTTTTTTATTATCAAAATGTGAGTAATTTTATTTCCAGTTGCAAAAACAAAAGAGTCTATTTTACTAAACTACCAATAATTATTCTCAGCAGCACTTCGGGCATCCGCTCGTAAGCACTCTTTTTCAAGAAAAATAAAAAAGTTATCCGCTCAAGGGTAACCTTTTGTTAAACCTGTCATATACTAATGAATTTGGTTTTCATTGGAACTACCTGGTAGCCTGAGCTGCCCTGGTACCACTACGTCTCCTTTTGTTTACATTAAACTTACACCCATGAGAAACTACACACTGATACTATTACTATTGAGTATACTGAATTTTTCCTGCCAGGAAGATAAAGACCTAGATCCTCAGGAAGAAAACTCCGGTGAACTGCAACCCATAGCCAATAATGGGATGATGGAGGCGACCATTGACGGGGAGCCATTTTCTACCAGCCTCATTTCTTCTTCAGTTGCTATCCATAATGAAAATCCTACAATAGATGTGCTCACCGTAGCAGGAATAGCTATTGATGCAGGAGACACTACTATTGTAGGTATTCAGTTATACGGAGATTACCAAACTCTGGAAACTAATACCACTTATACTTCTTCGGCCACCGGAATTTATCCGGCAGTAGTAGGTATCTATTCGCCTGAACCATCTGCTCAACAAACCGCAGGCTTCGGATCGGGAGAATTAGTAATCACAGTGCTGGATAAATCAGCCCTGAAAATATCGGGCACCTTCCAGATAGCAGGAGAGATGATCAATCTGGGAAGTCCTTCTAATCCGGTGAATTCCACTTTCTCCATAGAGGGTACTTTTCGGGACGTCACTTTTGAGCAGATACAGTCTGGCCAATAGGTTTTCCTTTACAATATCAACCAACAAAACATACAATCATGAAAGCTTACATCACACTACTTGTCTTTGTCTTTTCACAACTGATTATAGGCCAATCAACTGTCTCTGCCCAGGGTGCTTTCTCGCTTAGCGCCGGGCCTGACTTTGCTACACTGCAATTCGCTACCGACGGAACTATTTCGTTCTATGATAAAGACGGGCTCGATATTGGCCTGGCCGTACCTACATCCGTTACTGGTAGCTACATGTATGATCCGTTCTACTCTTCACTGGTAGACGATGAATTTAATTTTCACGTTTTGCTTAGCGGGGCTGCGGGCATGTACGGTGGTTATCAAGCTGACCATTACAAAGTTTACGCAGCTCTTGGATACGGTGCCCTGCTGAGTTCTGAACCCTTTACCTACTCTTTTGATGAAGAATTTTTCCTAAATGATGACTTTTACAATCATCTTAAGTATGGCTTTTACGCTCGCTTTGGCGCTAGTTTCCAAAAGTTTGGGCTGCGGATCATGTCTATGAGTGATCTGCTACAGGTTTTCGGTACTTACGATCTTACCGAGAAAATTTTTGCTGGAGCTGGATACCGTCGCTTACTAAACGGGGTTGACGGAGCTACTTTAGCCGGGCTAAGTATTCCCGGATTGCAAAAATTTGATGGCTTTCAGGTAACACTAGGTGTCAAGCTCTGATCCTCAAAAATTTATTACACAAACCATTTAACTATATACTACTATGAAAAAGTTAATTTTATTAATCACCGTATTGGTGTGTGCATACGCACTTCCCAGCAAGGGACAAAAGATTTACGAAAAAGGGGACTTGTTGATAAACACTGGAATAGGCTTGGGTTCAAGTGTATACGGTACCGTCTCTTTAAACGGCAGCGTAGAATATTTTGTCAATGAGGAACTTTCTATTGGGGGAGCTATTGGCTACTCTGGCTACCGACGAAACTACATTTTTAATGATCCCTTAAGAATCAACGTATTTTACTTTGGTCCGAGAGGTTCTTTTCACTTCGCCGATGCCTTGGATATAGAAAATGAAGCGCTAGATCTTTATGTTGGTGCATTCATTGGTTTTGGAATAACAACGGTCTCATACCGTGGTGAACGCTATAGTGGCTATAGCGACATCAATGACTTTGGTTATGATATCTTTGGAGGCATACGGTATCAGTTTAACCCGAAAGTTGCTGCCTATGGTGAATTAGGTTTCGGCGTTTCGGTATTACAAATGGGCGTTAGCTTTATGCTATAATCACTCTTGTGTTACATACTTTCAACCTTTCTCTTATGCGCTACTTAAAAGCATCTTTATTACTGCTGTTAACAGTCGCTACATGCTCTTTGTACGGACAAACAACGGAAACGGATGTGCAGGAGATATTGCAGAAACTGGATGCAGGTGAAGCAGTGGAAAATATGGTGATTAACCTGGGTGATATCAACTTCCAGTTTGGGACTGCTGAGTTGGAGCCCCAGGCTACGGCCTATCTGGATCAAGTCGTGAACCTAATGCAAAAGGCTCCCAACATTGATCTCTATATTCAGGGGTTTGCTGATAATACTGGCGATGAAAATTTCAACAAACAGTTATCTTCAAATCGAGCAAAGAATGTACAAAAGTATCTTGAGGAGAAGGGTGTTGAATCAGACCGGCTCATCAGTGAAGGCTTCGGGAGTGATAACCCTGTAGCCGATAACAGTACCTCTGAAGGAAGAGCTAAGAACCGAAGGGTAGAAATGGAGGTGATCAAGCCTGAAGCCGTTGAGACAATCCAGGATATTATTGTATTGACCAGCCGTAAGCGAATTGGCTCGGTAGTACTTAACTATGACGAAGAAGAAGTACGCTACCAACAGTTCACCAATAATGATACCTTGGTTGTCAAAACAGAAAAGGTGGATACCATCTACTTTTCCGATGGTACTGTCAAAGCTTTCCCTAAACCTGTTAAAGAGAAATTTGATTTCGCCCAATGGTGGAATGATAATGTACCGATTTTCAAAACATCTGAATCCTTCCACCGGGGGAATTTTGTGATTGGTCTGGGTATTGGGTTGGATAATGTGGACATCGGCTATCGTAACAATCAGATAAATATCCCTCCTGTCATGTTCATGGCTGAGCTTCCTATAGGCCACAATATAGGCGTCGGAATTACGGCCGGAGCAATGCACTGGGGTTTTCCGGAAGTTGAAGACATTCTGTACGAATATTATGCAGTGAGTGCCCGGGTGGCTTACCACTTTAATTTGGGGCGTAAGCTGGATTTGTATGCCGGAGCAGCGCTTACGGGAAGACAAATAACGAAAACGGAGCTTGGTGAAAGTACTAGCTGGCAAGAAATTGACCCTGGTTTATTGCTAGGCATTCGCTATTACCTGAACAATACCTTCGGGTTCTTTGGAGAGATAGGAGACGAAAGTGTAGCCTATCCTAAAGTCGGTCTGGTAGTCAAATTCGGAAAGTAAAATACAAATCAAAGCGCATGAAAAATCTAATCATATTATCGGTAATAACCGCTATTTGCACCTCCTGCTTTGAGGATCACGCCGATCTGATTCCTGATCGTGGACTGAATGGTGAGCCCAGCGGAGCTGTAATCAATACTAATGTTTTGGACATAAATGGAGAAACCTTAACCCTTTCTCTGGATGTTTTTGTGGTAGATGGTCAAGGTAATTTTGCCGGAGGCTTAACAGGTAGTAATTTTGATGTTGAAAGTATCAGTATTCTCTTTGGTGACAGTATTGTTTTCACAAATACTCAAGTCGGTGCTTCCAGGACAAGCTCCAAAGGCAGTTATGCGGCTAGCTTGCTACTGGACCAAAGCGGTAGCATTACGAATACTGACCCCGACAACTCTCGGATTGAAGCAGCCAAAATATTCTGTGGCGCCCTAGGGAGTAGTGATTATGCTTTGGTATCCAGTTTTACTGATGACTACCCTACTGACTTACTAGTTCATACCGACTACACACAGGATACTGCAACGCTTAACAGTAGTTTGAATGCCTTACTTTACAGAGAAGGAGGAGGTACTCCTCTGTACTGGTCAAGCTATATCATGGTAGGATACACTGAAGAAAATGCCCCAGGTGCTAACAAAGCAATCATCCTGTTTACCGATGGACAGGATACTGAGGGGGGAGTAAGTATTCAGCAACTCACTGACTATGCTTCTGACATGAATGTTCAAATCTACACAATAGGATTAAGCAGAGATGTTGATTTCGGCGTGTTGTCTACCATTGCGGCAAATACTGGTGGTGCTTTTATGTGGGCAGAAGAGACCGAGCAACTCATCACCATGTTTGGAACCTTGGGGGATTTGCTCAGTGGTAATGCCCTATACTATCAGACGCTGTGGGAAGCAAACATTTCTTCAGGCGTATGGAGTAGCAATACCTCTTTTGTAGCTGAGATGGTCATTACCCTTGCTGACGGAAGTCAGTTTACTGTGCCCTTTGAAGTGAAAATTCCTTGACGATGAGTTACTAAAAACCCTCATATCCTTAATAAAAAAGAATACTTAGAAATTAACATTTATTCAATTAATACACACTATCAAAATTCAATTATCATGAAACTATCATTCTACTTTCTATTATTTGCAGGAATTTTGTTTTCTACCATGGCTCAGGCTACCGTGATCCGGGTAGATAACAATCCCGATTCATCAGCTGATTATATCAAATTACAGGATGCTATCAATAATGCCGAGTCTGGTGATACTATCTATGTAGTCGGCTCCCCGAATTATTATGATGACAACAGGACAGTAATAAGAATTAATAAAACCCTTACAATAATAGGCCCAGGATATTTCTTAGGTGAAAATGAAGAAACTCAGGCTGTCAAACAAGCAGCATTTGTATATAGAATGATTGTTGGTGAGGGAGCTGACGGAACTACCATAAGTGGGATGAATATTGGAAACAATAGTAGTTATATAACAATCAATAATGATCGTTTTGATGGTAGTGATGGAACTAGTGGGCCAAGTGATGTTAGGTTAGAACGCAATGTTATTGAGGCTATATATGTTTCTAATGCTAGTAATACTTTAATCTCCCAGAATTACTTTAACACAAATGATTACCCTATCAGAATTTATCAAGAAGCAAGTAGAACAATCATAAGAAACAACATTATAGTCGTAACTAGAAATCTTGTCTCAATTTATGGTATTGATAATGTTAGTTTAGTTAATACTGTAATTGAGAATAACACCTTTGGGAGTGGCCTGTATCGAGTTCATGGTGCAACTATTCAAAATAATATTTTTGCACAAGGAATTTTAAATGATTGCGATAATAATAATGTAAAGAACAATCTTTTTACGACCACGCAGGAAGCTGTGATACCAGAAAACTCTACAGGTAATACACTTAGTAGTAACATTTTCGGAGCAGTACAAGCAAATATTTTTGTAAACCCTGCCCCTTCTATTGACAATGAGTTTAAATTAGCATCTGATTCTCCAGCAATTGGGCAGGGCATCAATGGAGAAAATTTAGGTGCTTTTGGAGGAGTAACACCCTATAAATTATCTGGTTTACCTCCGATTCCTGCTATTTATGATCTAGATGCTGCCAGTGTAGGCACACCCAACGAGGGTTTGCGGGTGGTAATCAAAGTTAAATCTCATAACTAGAGTATTATGAGATGGTTAAGTATTTTAATGATCATTGTACTCCTGCCAGTTAGCCTTTGGGCTCAAAATATTACTGCGGCAGAGTACTTTATAGATGAGGATGCCGGTTTTGGTCAAAACATTTCTATACCTATTTCTCAAAATGGAAATGAATTAAGCCTTGAGTTCACTGCTGTACTTGCTGATCTGAGTTCGGGCATCCATGTATTAGGTGTTCGTGCCAAGGATGAAAACGGAATATGGAGCCTGACTACCAACAGAACATTCTTAGTAGATCGTCAATCATTAACCTCTATTGGTATCGTAGCTGCGGAATATTTTATTGACTCAGATGCAGGCTTTGGAAATAACCAAGCCATTGAAGTCAGTGGCACTTCTGGGTTAGACACTTTAGAATTTGATGCCGATTTGGGCAGCCTTGACCCGGGCATTCACATGCTATACATGCGGGCAAAAGATGTTAATGGAAAATGGTCTTTGGTTACAAAGCGAGCGTTTGTAGTGGCAGATGATAATGCTCCGTCAAATATTGTAGCACTCAATTATTATTACTACGATATAGCTGAAGATACTATTGCAGGAGAAGGTATGTATACCTACAATATTCCAGATCCGGCACCAATAGTAGACCTTGAGTTTCCCGCAACGGTTGAACCCTTGGAAAATGGGAAAAACTATATCATGTATGTGTGGGCTACGGATGACAATAACAGAAGTAGTTTAGTAAGCACTACTGACATCACACCTTATACTGAGACCATTCCTATAGATATTGATACTATAATGGTAAATAACCTTGCCTGTGCAGGAGAAGAAAATGGTTCTATAACAATAGAAGCCTCAGGGGGGGTAGGCGAATTACTTTACAGCATCAGTACAGATAGTGCTATTTTTACTTCTACTAATGTATTTGAAGGTTTATCTGCAGGTACATATACTGCCTATGTTCGTGGAAATGTAGATAGTTATGTAGAAAGCCAAAGCTTTACGATCACTGCCCCTGAGCCACTGGTACTGGAAATAGCAGAGGCTCAGGATGTAGACTGTGCTAGTGATGCTGATGGCCGAATTGAAGTCAGTGCCTCTGGAGGGGCGGAAGAGGGGTACACCTATAGCTTGAATAACTCAGATTTTCAGGAAAGCAATACTTTCACCGGACTTGTGGCAGGCAACTATTCTATAACGGTGCGCGATGCTAATGGATGTACGACTGTATTAGAAGAAACTATTGATGCCCAACGACAAGCTCCGGCAGCACCTACCATACGCCGCTCCAATGAGTCTGACTATGTTGATGAACTGTCCTTGATCGCTGAAGGAGTGAGTTCTGGAGTTGAACTACAGTGGTACAAAGATAATGAACCCATTGCAGGCGCTACGGGTAACACAATACCTGTTACTGAGGCTGGAAGCTATTATGTAGTGGCTAGTAATGGTAGTTGTGTTAGCCAGGCTTCTAATGAAATCAGTATTACCGGCCTAAGTGAGGTCATTGCACAGCAGATAAAGCTCTATCCGATTCCAGCAAATGATAGAGTTAAGTTAGAAATACCACCACAGCTAATTGAGGGTGATATTACCATTGAGTTTGTTAATAGCAATGGACAGGTACTTTCTTCAACACCTTTCGGCAGTAATAGGGGCTTCTTCTATTCAGATTTTGATGTAAGTACACTTCCCCAAGGGATATATTTCATCATGCTAAGAGGAGATGATGTAGTGGTCAGAAAGAAATTTTCCAAGCAATGATAAATCTGAATAAAATGAAAGCTTATAAAACCCTATATTTATTTATCTTCCTTCTCTTGGGAGTATATGCTTGCCCTCCACCTCCTGATCCTCCTCAAGGACCTACTACTCGTGAATTGATTGTACTACCCCGGACTATAAGTAGTATTACTACTAATGGAACCGCAGTTAGTACAACTAATGCACAAGTAGAATTTACAGTAGGAGGGCAATACACTTTGCGCATTCCGGATTTTAGTGGCCTGGCTAATACTGGTAGCTGGACTTTATCTAGTGATGAAAAGACCATTATACTGGAAGATGGCAGTACAGAAGTGATGGCAACCATAGTATCTATAAGCGAAACCAGCATGGTACTGGAGTTTAGCTATGAATATTTTAAAGGCAATACTGTCACATACAGAATCACATTAAATAGTTGATTGAACTCTAAAAATCTACAACATCATGTTATTTACACATCATGAACTTCAATAAATGTAGTCTAATATTATTACACTTCTTTTCAGTAAAATTTTAAACTAGAGAAGGGGCTGGTTTATCACTCAAAAATAATGTAGTAGTGTGATAGTGCCTGTGCCTATCTGCTGCTTTTAGCAGCAGTAGGTGCAGGTTTTTTTTCTAAAATGATTTTGTCAAATTTTCACCAAATTTCATGACCCACATAATTATTAGGTGGAATTCCATATTTGAAAAGAAGACACATCCTAGTGTCGTCTTATTTTCTTCTTTCTCCAGGGAGCATCCATTTGCCAGTTTCCGGCCATAATGCATCCATAGGGAAGGATTTCATCAACCACCTCTCCTAATCCGAACTCCTTCATCTGCTCCTGAACGTTTTGGGCATTTTTGTAGGCAGAAGGCAACTCAAAGATGTCAACATTTGAGGAAAAAAATGGACATCCAGGCCTTTGGTCTCTTCCTCAAATATTTCCTGAATAGATTGATCGGTTTTCTTCCTGATATGCTTGGTACAGCTGATATTCCGGCCCGCTCCGTGCGGAGCGAAACCAAGGTTTCTGGATGTGGTTACACCACGAACAATTAATACCGGTTCACTCATATTTAAAGGTATGAGTCGTAACTGTTTGTGACTATCAGGTACGAACTTATCATCCAGGGGAGTGGCCCCTTCGGCATGGTAGAATGTATCACCCTCTTTGAAAACAAAGTTATGTTCATTCCAGAAACGAACCAGTGGATCAATCCTGAGTTTTTCGCAAATTTTGTCGTGAATATCATGATGATTCAACTTAGTCCACTTACGAACTAATTGAGGCGACTCCCAATATTTCTTACCCTGATCTTCAGCATAAGGAATCCAGGTATTGGTGGGTCTTGTTTGTGGGGAAATCTGCTTTCTGAAGCTTTCAGCCACCTTCATCCCTTTTTTGTAGAGGTTAGCGCCAAACCCCCGGCTTCCATGATGGGTAATCATGATAGTTTCACCCGTCTGATTTGATTGGCCAACAAACAAAAAAGTGATTACCATCCCCCTGGGTTCCAAAATGAGTTCTGGCGAACATCATGCTTCTTTCATCACCCAAAAAGTAATCATCAAGCACTTTCTCCTCAAACGCCTTAGGAAGAGCGAAAAACTCATCACGACCACCACCCCAAAATGCGTTATTGACTGAGCAGCATCCAAAACGCTTTTCGGATCTACATGACCTGACCTAAAGAGGTCATCATAACTGAACGGCAGAAACAAGAGAATACCGACCTAAGCCAAATTAGAGTGCCTGTAGAACATGTGATGGCTGGGGTTAAAAGACTTAACTTTGTAAAAGAGAAGATCAGGTTACGTTTCCAAAATATACGCGACCAAGTCATGCTTATTGCCTGTGGGCTGCATAACTTAAGAACTGCTAACAGAACCGCCTAACAAATTATCAGAATAATGTCTAATATCCTTCTTTATTTTCATATTCTGGACAAAATATGAAGAAAATAGAGCGCCCCCTGGAAACCTTTGTCCCTTAACCCTAAGGGGGCTATGCGCTTAGTAAAACTTGATTTTATTTTACCAAATAGCTCGTGAGAATTTCTCAAATATGCTATGTTTTGGAGGTAGTTATGGTTTTAATGCTTTTAATCCACACGGGTCAAAAGCTCTGTTGCTGATTGTCTTAGTAAAGAATTTTCACTTTTTGTCAACTGTTGTGCTGTAATAATTACCTTATCTGAATGATGACTGGCACTTTTTAATACTTCTAAGATCTTTAATAGAAACCATTCATTTTCCATATCCATATCTTCACTCAAAGCATCATATAAGCTTTGATCAATGGTGTTAATATCTTTTAGAGCAGACAATATTTGCAACTTTTCGTTCATTGGAGCATGATGGTAAATTTTAGCCAGTTCAGTTTGAATAAAGGTGCTGTTGACATTAGATTTTGCTAAAGATTGGGAAACCAGTGTACTAAGATGAGGGTCGTCTTCTGTATTTAAACCCTTAATCACTAATGAATCGGTTAAGGGAGAAGGCGACAGTTTTCCTTGTGCGAGCAAATCGAGTAAGAAGTAGCTGTATTCTTTTTTACTACTCTTCAAGAGCTTACTCATAAGCTCATCATCACTTTTTAATTCAGTTAAGGTAAGGGCTGCCAGTTGTTCTTTCTCTCCTACATGAATCAGGTGCCAGATGGTGTAGGTGGTATACACCGCATCATCCACAGCTTCATCAGCTATTTCCTTTTTGGTTGCTCCTGTTGCACCATCTACCTCAGCATCAGCATATGGATCATCTACCAATTCTGAAAGCTCATATTCTCGCAGGATAGACCAATCATTTTGCAAAATACTCATCAATTGGTCATAATCCTGCTGAGAAAAGTCACTGTGGTCAGTTTTGGTTAGATGTTCTCCATATACTTCAAGCCCACGAAAACTGCCGGTACAATCCCAATAAATGCCAATTTCAATCAACTTACATTCACCAGTCAGACATACCGGAGTTTTTAATTTTCTATACCAGTACACGATGCCATTTTCATCTTGCAATCCTTTTATTTCTACTTTTTCATCTTGATCATCAAGGATACAATATTCACCAGGTAAAGGTGATAGATTCAAGTTTTTCAGAGCGCTACTTTGGAAATAAACTTCATCTGAATCCCAGATTAACAAAAAGCATAAGTACAGGAGAAATAAAATCCGACTGATTATCATGATTATAAAAATTATACTTCTACTTCTTTAACAAGCTTTTTGCCTGGTCTGGGATATTGTAAGCTACCCACATATTTTTTCCATGCTTTGGCATTAAAACCATGATCTTTCTGTGTCAGTTCTGTTAACTCTTTGACAGCAAACGCCTTGTTAAAATGATGAATATCTTCCAGATAGTCAGCCAGTAACATATAACCAGTTTTACCCCCACAACGAGCCAGTGCCGAAGCAATAGCAATTTCTAAAAAGCCTCCGTACGCTCTCCAGCGCACCTTATCATAATCTTCTGTGATGTAACCTTTGATGTTTTCATCCCGAAGCAGTTGCTCAAAAGCCGGAATAAATGAAGCATCAGGTATCCGCTCCGCGTAAAAACATAAGTTCAGGATTCTATTATAGAAAGGAATGATTTTTAAATCAATCCTGCCATTGTAATAAGCATTGGAACGTTCTACCATACCTCCTCCTGAAACCGTATTATCAATAATGTGCCTGATGGTTGGATTGCTTTTGGGATCTCCGGACATGGCAAGCAAACCTATATTCTGATTGATCCGCCAGAACAAGCCTTCCAATACATTCTTTTCTCTACCCCTGATAAAATCATAATTGTCTACATAACCACCAGGGTAACCTTCTGCTTGTTCCTGAGCAAACAATTTTTTTAACTCATCTACAATTAGGTCATTACCAACAGGGTTGCCAAACCAAGCCAGAGCTTTGGCTGTCAACAGCTTTCCTTCACCTACAAACTCCACTTCAGTATTCACAGTACTGTTGAAGTATTCTAGCAATACAGGGAGGGCTTTTTCTTTTGGTAATTTACTGCATTCAAATAGGTATTCCCTTTCTCCATTGGCCAGATGCATAATTCTTCTCTGGATTTCTTCATCGTTTTCCCTCAAATTCCAGGTAGACTCCCGGGTATAATTGGCCGGTAAATATCCCAGATCTGCCCATTCTTTTTGAAGTCGGGAAATATCATAATTTCGGGGCTGGGTATTGTTCCAGGCTAAGTCTGCTGCTATTTGTCCGGTAAGATAGCCTAGTACAATGATATCAGCCGTCATTCGGGTAAATTGCAATGCATTGTGGGTTTGGCTAATGCCTCTCCCGGAAATCAACAAACCATCCAAAGTCTTAGGTACAATGCTTCGGTAGGGAATTTCAACCACGATGTCATTGGAATGAGGAAGCAAAAAACCACATTTCGTAAATTCGGACGAGCCCACGTTATGCGGATCAAAATCGCTGCTGGTAAGGGATATTACATCTTTAAAGTGGGTGCCTTCGGCAGCGTCCAGATAATTCAATACATATTCTCCCTCAATTCTTCGCGATTCCCTGACTGTCAGCATAGGATGGAACTCATAAAAGTGGGCTTCGTAATGTGACAAAAACAATCCGCGTTGCAATTCAGATATTTTGGTATTGTCTATCACATCATAATCCCGGTTGGTGGGTGAAGGCATGTTAACGCCTCCAATGTCCCACTGGCTATAGTTCTGGGTCTCGCCGGTGCGAGAATTGCCTATAAAAAAAGGTGCGCCTGCAAAAGCAGCAATGTCTCCGTCTCCGGTAGCGTCAATGGTAATTTGGCTCTCAATGGCTTCCAATTTACCATTACGACACACCAGTATGCCTTTGACAGTATTTTTGTCAACCAATGTATTGCACATGATCGCTCCCCCTAAAAACCGTCCGTCGGCGTTCAGCATACTGGTAAGATGGTATAATTTTCTGCCTGTCTTTTTGCTCATGTTGGTTTCAAAAGCGAGTCTTTCGGCATCATCACTTTGCTTTTTGAAAAATTTGTTGGTGGTAACGCCATGGTAGTATCCCATCACACCCCCCATAGTTTTAGTACCTCCCAGATCATTGAAATAATCCACCACAATAGTATTAGCTCCTTTTTCGGCGGAGCCAATAGCGGCAAAGGCACCTCCAGTACCGCCTCCGGCTACCAGCACCTGACACTGTTCTTTATTTTTGACAAGTTTCGCAAAATCAAACGTAACATTTTTCAAAGGAACAGCCAGCCCCGGTTCTTCCATGTCTGTGATATGCAGATTTGCAATAGGAATCACATTCCCAATAGTCAGTACAGACTTAGTTTTTGCGTTGGTTTTAGCGTACTTTATGCTATCCACCAGTTGCTTCGCACTTGCTTCTAATTCTGTTACTTTTTTACCGCTTAAGTAGGCAGAGGAATTGGCCAGCAGATAATGCCCCTTCAATTGGGTTGATGGCAAAGTTTCATCTGACAAGAAAATAGAAGTTTCTAAAGGGAATTGATTGATCTGAGCTTTTTGAAGAGAAGTATCCAGGCTACTCAAATTTTCTCCCAGTTTTGCTGATATTAACCTCGCCTGATGTTCTATTTCTTCAGGTTTTTGTGAATTTACAGGAAATTCAAATTCAATAAAGGATTGACTATCAGAGAGTTTTCCCTGATGGAATTTCAGTGTGTTTTCATGTAGGCCATAATCACTTGAAACTTTGACTTCCTTTTTCTTGGGTTGATCAACATCTGACAGTTCCAGTACAAAGCCAGCTCGGTCTACTTTGTAATTTTCATCCAGAATGCCTCGGCTAAATAATACCTGGTCGGAAGCATCAATAAAGCTTCTGCATTTAACAGCATGCATACCGTGTTTACCAGCCAGGAGTACGCCCTGTATATTTTCGTTGTCAGTGAGGACGCCGCAAACATCAGTCATCAAAAGGATGTGAACTTTATTCACCAACAGATTGCGCAGTAACCCTTTTCGGATACTTCCAGAAAAAAGGAGTACTTCATCTCCAAAAAGGCTGTTTCCATAACCTCTCCCCCCAGTTCTTTGAGATTCCTGCTTTTCATCAGATGGCAAAAATAATTGTTGAAGTTCAGGACGAAAGTCATCAAATCCTTCGGCACCTAGCCACAATTTATTTTTGGCAGCAATGTCATAGCCAGGGCTGGTTCTTTTATCCACAATTAATACTTTTTTGCCCTGTTTGCTTGCATGTATAGCTGCAAAGTATCCGGATAAACCTGCCCCATTGACCACAATGTCATATTCATCAAAACTGGCCTGAGCAGAAAACTGACTATTTATCTCTTCTAAAACTCTGGCGTTCATTAAGCCGGGAGTCATTAAAATAGCTCCAGTGGCTGGTATGGTTAAATTTAAAAAGTCTCTTCTTTTCATAATTATTAATGATTATGAACCTGCGTAACCAGGGTTCTGTTGAAATTCACCTTGAGTATTGGCGTCAATTACATGTTGAGGAATAGGCCATAATCTGTTATGATCCTGAATCGTATTCCCCGATGAAACTCCTCCTTCAGTATCAGGAGCGGAGTTATACTTTCTCACCCTGTCTACCAGTCTATCCATACGGATCAAAGTCCTTAGCCTTGGTTCCTCTACCAGAAGTTCTCTCGCCCTTTCGTCCAGTATGAAATCTTCCGTTACATTCGCCGGGTTGATTAATACAGCATTGGCGCGTTCTCTAATAACATTCAGATCATCGGCAGCAGCACTCAAATTACCTTTTCTAAAGTAAGCTTCTGCTCTCAATAGGTAGGTTTCAGCTAACCTCATTCTGACAATGTCTTTTGAAGTTCTTCCTCCTGCGACATTGTCTTCAAATGGCTCTCCATCTATCTTTCTTATCCAGGGGTAGTATTGGCGTAATGTATCCAATTCTATATCGGTTAATGTCACCCCGTCATTTTCTACAATATATAATTTTCCATCAGCACCATGTGCTGTTCTAATGGGTTGCCTAAAGTATTCCGGATCTGCCGGGTTATTGTAGTAAAATGTTCTCCTGATATTATATTCAGAATTCCTCATATCACTCCAGTCCAGGGACCACATATCATATTTAACGAAGTTGGTAGGCGAATTCACGCCAATACCTCTTACCAATGAATCTGCCGCACTATTCCCAAAACCATTAGGGGAGACTATCTTATCATATTCAGGAGCCCAGTATCGTGGCCAGTTATTTCCGTTTCCACCACCAATCGTAAAAGATTCCATTTGCCAGGCAAAGATTACTTCTTTATTACCCGAAGATCTGTTGACCTGTCCCCAGGAATGTAGGTCTGAAAAAACATCACCAGGTTCACCGCTTGCCGGCCCGAATCTGCTAGTCATGATCTCATAGTCTCCAACTTGTTTGTCAATCACCATACTAGCAGCCTCAATGGCATCATCATAATAGGAATTATTTCCGGTTTCAAGACCTAGCGAAATATAAACTTCGCTTAATAGATGGTAAGCAGCTGCTTTGGAGACCCTGCCATCTTCTACTTCAATGGGTAAAAGTTGAGTAGCCTGCTCTAAATCATCGGCAATAAACCTTAACACTTCTTCCCGGTTGGACCTGGAAAAATCAAATTTTGGTTCTATTAACCGTGTATCTACAATGGGAACCCCTCCATAAATGTTAACCAGGAAGTTGTACGTGTAGCCCCGGAAAAACAAGGCCTGACCTTTGATATTATCCTTTGCACTTGGATCAAAATCAACATTATCAATGTCGTCCAGGATAAGGTTAGTACGAACAATCATTTGCTCGTAAGCCCAATCCCAATAAATTCGTGCTGCATCATAGTTTGAATTGAGAAGGGTATAATCCTTCAAGCCCCGGCTATCATATCTGCCCCATCGGGCCAGATCGGTTCCCACAGTCATATACTCAAAGTTGCCGGATGCAACAAGATGTTCTTCTCTGGCAGCATCGTATAAACTGACCACAACTGCCTCATATCCTGCTTCATTTTCCAGTACATTTTCTGGGCTAAATTGATCCTTTGGCACCTCATCCAAATACGATTCATCACAGGATACCAGCAGACCCATAACAAAAACTGAAGTCAACAATAATTTTATATTATTCATGATATACTTAGATTAAAATTGAACATTTAGGCCTACAGTATAAGTCTTCATTAATGGTCCGTTGTTACCAGGGCTGATTCCTCCGGCACCATGTTCGGGATCCCAACCTATCCAGTCGGTCCAGGTAAACAGGTTTTTACCACTTAGGTAGATCTTAAGTCCGCTGATACTGACCTTTTCCACAATTGCCTGAGGAAAAGTGTATCCAAGAGATACATCCTGAAGTCTTACATAACTTCTGTTCTGATAAAAGCCCCATGCCAGTGGGTTGCCATAATTGATGATAGGCCAGTCATTGATAGCGTTTTCAGGAGTCCAATACGGGATATCGTAAACATTTGCCTCATAATAGAAATTCCTTCCCAGATTCAAAGCTTGATTAGAGCTGTAACCACCCTTTCTCCAATTGAAAACTGTCATCAAACTAAATCCTTTGTAGCTGAAAGTGTTGGTTAAGCCTAGGATAAAGTCTGGCTGATCCGAGTGCAATACCTGCCTGTCGTCAGGCGTGATTACACCATCTTCATTCACATCTTTAAACTTAATATGACCAGCTTGTGAGCCCGGTAAAGCAGAAAAGTCATCTCCTTCCTGATATATGCCATCAAAAACATAATCATAATTAGCCCCAAGCGGATAACCTATAAACCATTCATTGGCTATGTCATCATCTTCTATTCCATCTTCATCAATATCATTTCCGGTAAGTTTAACAATTTTATTTCTGTTTAGTGTAAAGGCTGCTCCGGTATTCCATTGAAAATCCCCTAAGTTCAGATTGACAGAAGAAAGACTAATTTCTATTCCTTTATTTTCTGTCTCTCCCACATTTCTTAAGAATTGGTCATAACCATTGGTATTGGGGATTTGCTGCTGGAGGAGCAGGTCTGTGGTATGACTCACATAATAGTTAACAGAGCCGCTTAATCTGGAATTCAGAACACCGAAATCAACGCCAAAGTTAGTGCTGGTAGTGGTTTCCCAACCTAAATTGGGGTTAGCAAAAGAAGTTGGATACAATCCAACAGCCGTGTTTCCTGCGTCACCAAAGACATAGTTCGTTGAAACAATTTCACTCAAGGAAGAATATCTGTCTACACCTCTGTTACCATTTTTACCCCAGGAAAGTCTTAGTTTCAGGTTATCCAGAAACTGAACATCAGATAAGAAGCTTTCCTCTATCATATTCCAGCTTAATCCGACAGCGGGAAAGAGTCCATATTTTCTACCTTCTCCAAACGCTGAGTATCCGTCTCTTCTTAAACTCACATCAAGTATATAGCGACTTTTGTATCGGTAACCGAGTCTTCCCATGGCAGATAGTTGGGTGCTTTCGCCTGCTGCGGTGGCAATATTGAAGTTTTCGCCTATTTCCAAGGCATTCCACCCCAGGGCATCATTGAAAATATTCTGGCTTGATAAGAAAGAAGTTTCATCATTAGTCTCATAAAACCCATACATGAGCGTGGCGTTTACCTGATGATCATCAGTTATGAATCGGGAATACTGCAAAATATTCTCCAAGGTTAGGTTATGAGACTCAAAATGCTCCTTACTGCCTGAGCCAAGGTTAAAGAACTCTTCTCTATCATAGGAAGGCCTGTAAATATATTCATGATCATTTCTTTGCGTATACCCTACATTAAGTTTGTAGGTAAGTCCCTCAAGCAGGGTGACTTCAGCAAATGAATTGACAAAAAGGGTAGCTGATTTATCTTCTCTGTTATTCCATATGGTAGAAAACATTGGGTTAGCAACCAGGCCAACATCTTGTGGTTGCTTCCTCGGTACACCATCATCATAATATAAACTTGCCCAGGGACTTAACCAGCTGGCAGCACCAAGGTCAGCCCTGTTTCCTGAGTTGTCACGAGATGAATAACCAGAGTTTAATCCTATATTCAACCATTCTGTAGCGGCTACATTGAGATTAACCCTGCCTGCAAGACGACTAAAATTATCACCAGCAACAGGAGATTTAGAGTTGATATAGGAACCAGAAACATAGTAACTTACAAACTCAGTTCTGCCAGAAACACTTAATTCGCCATTATATACAGGTGCCTCCTGCCTGATTTCTTCAAATGGCTCAATGCTTCTTCCGGCATCTATGTTTGCTTGCTCTGTGGCAGAAAAGGGTATTGGTCCATTATCAGCAGCTTCTGCATCTTTACGAAAATCCAGAAATTCCTGGGCATTCAAAAAATCAGGAACCTGGGCATAATCAGAAAACCCGTAATATGTATTTAATGATAAACGTGGTTTACCGTACGCTCCTTTTTTGGTGGTAATCTCTATTACTCCGTTTGCAGCGAGTGAACCATAAATGGCAGTAGAACTTGCATCTTTCAAGACATGAATGGATTCTATATCTCCCGGATTAATATCGGAAAGTCGTCCTCCTGCATAGATCACCCCATCCAATACGATCAAGGGTTGATTACTTGCTGAAATAGAGTTTCTGCCACGTATCTGGATAGAAGCATCAGAACCAGGCCGCCCATTGTCAGTAACCACTACTCCTGCAACCGTTCCTCTCAAAGACTGAACGGCATTTGCATTGGGAATATCTCTGGAGTTTTCAATATCAACTGAAGCAATAGCTCCGGTTAAATCTTCTTTTTTAGCTGTTCCATATCCTACTACCACTATTTCTTCCAAACTCTGTACATCTTCAGCCATTGCTACATCAATGCTGGTTCTTCCATTTACTGGTACCTCCTGTGTAGTGTATCCAATGGAAGAAAACACCAAAATATCATCATTATTAGGTACATTGAGATTATAATTCCCATCAATATCAGTAATGGTTCCTATGTTGCTTCCTTTCACCATAACATTGACTCCTGGCAGGCCTTCTCCTTCTACCTGAGAGGTTACGGTTCCAGAGACGGTAATGGCTGCCACTTCTTCAGTAACGGTGGCTGGCTCTCCCTTTGGTAATTTTTTGACATTGATATTAGTATTCACTCGTTTAAAACCGAGTTTTGTATGTCTGGAAATATCAATGAGTATGTCGTAGAGAGGGGTATTTGAATAATTATTATTTAATGTAATACCCTTATCTATATCTTTACTGTTGTAGACAAAGTTAAATTCAGTGAGTTGTTCTATTTTATTAAATATGGTAAGCAGATCAGCATTTTCCAACTCCAGACTAAGGTGGATTTCCTTTGTGCTGGCAGGTTCCTGGGCGTTGCTTGGCGTAATGGCCAGCAGAAGATTACCCAAGCTTATTTGTATGAGTATGCCATAAAATGAAGACATAAGTATCCTGGTAAAGACCTTTTTCATATCTTTAGGTTGTTTTAGTAGATTATCATGAACGAAGCTTTTTTCTCTGGCAAAAACCTTGATTGACAACTTGCCATTTTGCCTACTTCATGGTTTTATTCAAGAGAAAGAAGTATTTAGCAGCCCTGATTAGGGGATGCCGTGTGGTGGACTTCCAGTCAGGGACTTCCAGTCAGGGACTTCCAGTCGGGGCTGCTTTTGTTAGCCTGTATCAGTGTATTTCATTAGATTTAGGTTTAAGTATTAGTAGGATATTTGATTAAGACACGATTTTCTTTGATTTCAAACTCAAATCCCATAGTATAACTTAGAGAAGTAAGCACACTCTTAAGTGATTGGTTGTTAAATTTAGCAGTCACACTCCAGGCAGTAGCACTTTTTCCTTCTATTTCAATTTGTACTCCATACCACCTTTCCAGTGTTTTAATTACAGCTTCCTGATCTTTATTCTCCAGATGAATTATTCCTTCTTTCCAGGCAAGCACTTTATCAGTATCAAAAGGTGCTTTAGATAAACTTTGGTTTTCTTTATCGTAGCCCAATTGCTCTCCAGGTACCAGATAATATACTTCCGGTTTTTGGTTTTCCGTAGTTTGCTGGTAATCCACTTTTACTTTGCCACTCGTTAATGATACATGTATGTGCTGATCATTTGGATAAGCAGCAATGTTAAAACTCGTACCCAGGGCTGTAGTAGTGATTACATCACTTACTACCTGAAATGGTCGTAAGGAATCTTTCACTACTTCAAAAAAAGCTTCTCCTTGTAAAGTTACTCTCCTTCTTTCAGGATGAAATGGTTTGGTAAAACTCAGCTTACTTCCGGCATTCAGCACTACCTTGGTACCATCAGATAAAAAGACTGTCAGCTTTTGTCCTTTAGGATTTTCCTTTATTACTTCCTCATAAACTATTTCGGGCTCCTGCTCTTGATGTTGTATGTCATCATAAAATACATACAGCATACCCAGTAAAAATACAACTGAGGCTGCAATCTTAACCCATAATGACCTGTATCCCGTTTTTTTGCGTTTTTTAGTCTCAAGCTTTTGCCGGGTCATTGCATAAGCACTGATGGGAACAGTCTTTTCTTTCTCTGCTGGCTTTTGTTCGCTTTCTTCCCACAAATCTATACCTTCTTCTATGGCCTTAGAGATGGATGCCATTTGCTGCTCACTGAGGCTATTTTGCTGCACAGGTATTTGTCTGAGCAATTCAATGGCTTGCTTTACCGTTTCTGCTTTTTGCGGGTGCTCATCTAACCACTGAGTCCAGAAAGCACGAGCGTCTTGATCAGGATTTAACACCCATTTTCTGAATCTTTGATCCAGGACAAAATCTTCTACACTATATTGTTTATAATCCATTCCGGGACTCTTTACTACCAAGAGTCAGAAATGCAGAATAGTTATCCATTATTTCTTAAAAAATTTTTAATTTTTTTTCTTCATCTTTCAAAGTGCTGGAAAGAAGGTGTTTTTTTCTTGGCAAGAAAAGGTGAATTTTTGAGCATAAAATGCAGGTTAACTATACTGTATGGAGGGTGAGTAGGACTACCGTATGAGAAGACTAAATAGAAAAGCGATAATCAGGCAGCTCAACTCTTTACGAAGTACAGAGAGGGCTTTCCAGGCCAGAGTATAGACCGAACGTAAGTTGATGCTCATAATTTCTGCCACCTCTTCGTAAGAAAACTTCTCATAAAATAAGAGGTTGATCACTTCTCTCTGGCGTTTGGATAAGGCCAGGAAGGCCTTTTGTAATTTCTTTTTAGTATCTGCCAGGGTTTGACTCTCTATGATTTTATTTTCAAGCGGAAGAACCACCAGAGCATTAGCATACTCACTTTCCATGTCTTTCACTACATACCTGTTCCGGCTTATATCTTTGACGATCTTATTTCTCAAAGAGCGATATAGATAATGTTTAATATTCTTTATTCCAGATAAACGCTCTTTATACTTCCATAGATCTATAAAAAGCTCCTGGATCTGGTCAGTTACTACAGCCTCATTAGAAATAATCTTATACCCATAGTTATATAGGTCGTTCAAATGCCTGCTATAAAGTTTTTGGTAGGCAGCTCTGTCACCACACCTGACTTCTTCCCATAGACTCTCATCTGTAGCTGAGGTATCTTCATTGGGGAGCCCATTAAAGTTATAACTCATAGATCATAGATAGTTCTGGCTGGGTGTAAAAAGCTGATTATGATGATATTATTAAAAATAAGTTTATTCTACAACTTTGTTAATATTATTTCTCATAAAAAAACCGAATATACAGTTTAATTTTATGATTTTCATAATGCCTCGCTATTTAACTATTCTATTATCAATATAGTGTGTCATATTTCTACTTCAATCAACACCATCATTTTCATAGTATCAGTAGCTATTTATTATTGCCAGTAGAAGAGAGCGCTGCTTTGTTTGTAGATATAGATCTCTTGAAAAGGCAAAACAGAAACAGGTGGACAGTCCTCTACAAGCCAAAAGGGGCAGCAGGATCTAACAAATGAATTATTTGGCCCCTATTAAAGAAAAATAATGATTGCAAGGTAGTCCATGTTTGGTACTGAAGAAACCAACAAAGCTTTGTAAAAAGACGCCATTAACCAGGAGTCTAGCCTACTAAATTTGCTATCTTCATGTTTAACAGTGAATTATCAGGGCCTACTCTAACTTCTTCAGTTACTATTTGGGTGCAGGTACTTCTTGCTCAATCATATCACCTTTCAGAAAAGTATCTTCATAATAGGTCATATATTCCTGAAGGTTTTCTAAATATTCTTCCATGCCCAGGAGCTGTTCATCATAAATAAGGTAAGTCATATCAGGGCGCCGATTAGCAAAATGGTAAGCCCGATCTTGCCTATAGAAATAAGCTTTGTCTGCTGTGGACATCCCTTTGGGTAAACGCGTTTTTTCCCAGGTATCTACTAATTCGGAAAAAACTTTTTTCCTGCGCTCCAAGCTTTTTTCTACAATTTTTGCAGCATTTTCTAAATTTTTATAAGCAGCTTCGTGACTCAGAAAGCGCTGCTTATGAGCTTGGGTAATAGCATTTTCCAGATGGGATAAGTCCAGATAGGTATGGGCAGTGTGTCTGATCAGTTTGGCAATGGAGGCAAATACTTCAAAATCATAAGCATTTTTGATGCCTCTCTTCATGTTTTCCTGACAGATCAATATGGCCATGTCCATTTTTTCGGCCATTTCTTTTGACTTCTCTACTCGCTCTGCATATTCCTGATTCCAGTAAGGATCATACTCAAGGGCATCACCCCGTGGCAAGTCAGGCAAATGTGTTTTACCTACATTAGCATGATGCCATATCTTCCGCTCAAAGCTTTCCATGTAGTAAAAAGCTCCTTCGTTTAGCAGCATGAAAAGTTCTTCCACATCCTTTACGGCATTACCGTAATAGTTGAGGAAAAATTTTTCTTCAAACTCTTCTAACCCAGGATTATCAGCACTCCATGCATATTCAGCGGAGGTAGCGAAGCTCAACATCCAAACCTGATTGTGCAAACCCGCATCATCCCATGAGGTGTTGATCATACCATCAAACAAGCCAGACCCAATATTAGAGGTTAAAAAATTATAGGAGTTTTCCAGACTGCCCATGATCTTTTTGTCTCTGTTTTTGCGAAAATAATACGGAAGAAATAGCTGCTCAATTCCAGGATTAGGATCGTAAGCATATATTGAATACCCCAGCGCTTTGGCCTCTTTGGCATATTGGAAATCTGGAGTTTCATAATCATAGCTTTCAGTAAGGATTACATCTTTCTGGGGAGCAATTCCTTTGGCTGGTGAATTACTCATTTCCCAGCCCATTGGCCTCTCCCAAACCATAACTTCACGGCCAGTTTTTTGCAAATGTTTGGCTGCTCTATTCACAAAAAGATGATATATACCACTGTTGCCAATTTCTTTTGCTTTTTCCTGGCATTCAGGGCCCATGCCCAGTTCAAAGGTTTCATCAGAGCCAATGTGAATGTATTGTGACCCAGGAGTGGCTTCAATAGCATCTTCCCAGAGATCAAAAAGCAGTTCATAGGTGCCATCTTTGAGAGGGCAAAACTCCCAGTTGGAGGCTGGTATTTCTCTTAGATGAGCATACTGAGGCCATTTGAGGATAAAACTCACGTGACCAAGCCCCTGTACCAGGGGTACGATCTGGACATGATATTGCCGTGCATACCTGGTAAGCTCCTGCATTTCTTCCATAGTAAATGCACCGGGTGCACCTATTTCAGGATGGCTAGGGTAGGCAAACTTATCTTCCCATTCCCATACCAACATATTGATTTTATATCTTGCCAGGTCACGAATAAAGCTTTTTACATATTCCTTTTTGTCCTGATGGTGCTTGGTATCATAATGTGCTGCTCTTTGTGGTGTATCCGGCCAGTCTTTGATTTTCATGCCTTTTACATAGGTAGCCGAAGCATTTTTTTGAATCAATTGCAGTAAAGTCTGAACGCCGTAAAACAGCCCTGCTTCTTCCCGAGCACGAATGCTAATTTGTTGGCGATTGGCAGTTAGATGATAGCCTTCTTCTCCCATATCCTTGGGAGCACTTTTTCTTGTCAGGATAATAGCATTTGTTTGAGCTGATGAGGTGACACTTGTTTCTATATTGTAATCTTGTTTTAAGGTGTTGGAAAGCTCATGTGCTGCAAACTTATCTTCTTCAGTAGCATTCGGGTCTATTACTATACTGACATTATTGTTGAGCATAAAATCAGTACCTTCCAAACTAACTTCCTGAGGGTAGGGGATCAGATGAATACCTATCTCTGAAAGCGGTGTTGGCTTATCTTGTGCAAAAACATTTTGTGATAAGATCATCACTAAAAACAATGCTACTATCCATTGTAGCTGTAAGGTGTAAATGAACCTGATCAAGCTTATAGAATTGATAACGTTTGTACAGTCTTTTGCCATTAAGATATTTCTCATCTTGTATTCTGTAAGTAGTTTAGATCTGAATTTGTATAGAATTAGGTTGTCCCTAATCTCATTTTAGCTCTTTGATAAATAAGTTCGCAAACTGAAAAGTATTTCCTTCAGCATGATCATCCTGCAAAGCAATTGGCCCTTCATCAGGCACTCCCGGTAGCAATGCGTCCCGGATCACTAGTTGATCGTTTAGTTCCACACTTACTCTATTACCCTTTATGCGGATGATAAACCTGTTCCATTCCCCTGGGGGGTGGTCTGCTTTAACTTTCGGTACCACAGCGGCTCGCACATCGGGCGAAAGTTTTTGATCTACCCGGTACCCATAGATTTCTCCGGAACCAATATTTCGGATGCCTATGTTGACCTGACTTTTAGAGCTTCCTCTCAAATAAATGCCAGTGTCACCGGCATAAGCAACCGGAGCCTGTTTTTCACTGCCATCGTCTAAGGTGTCATTTTCTCCAGAAGGTAGTACTACAGGCAGCATGGTCATTTCTGGTTCTCTAGTCAAACGTACATCAGCTATAAGCTCAAAGTCCTGGTAGGATTTGCGCGACCAGAGACTTTTATCTTGCTCTTCGCTTTTGCCATCGTAATCCAGCTTCCAGTCCTGCGCTGTCCAATGCCCTTCATGACCTGGCTTCATTTCCCATTGCGATAAATCCACTCCATTGTAAAGGGATACAAAGCCCTGGTCCAGGGTGGCAATTTCGTGTGGCTCAGGACGCGTTGAAGGTAACTCTTTGATTCTGATGTTACGGAAATGCACCTCAGAACCTTCAGACTCCAAGCATATATAGCCTTTCCTGGGGTTGCTTTGAAAACCACCGGATACCACCTTTCCATTGACCGCAAGGCTTATGCGCCCATCACGGCTCTCAACACGGTAATGGTTCCATTCACCAGCTGGCTTTGCCCGTTCTTCGGTGGGTAAGGAACGCATCCAGCCCTGGGGATGAGGGCGATCCGGCTTCATTGTCGCTCCATGAATGGCAAATACGTCTCCATGATTACCATCCATTACCTGACATTCAATAGAGCGGGTAAAGGGTTGACCGGGTGCAGGTAGGGCATCGCTGTGAATGAATACGCCTGCATTGCCATTTTCTTCTGTATGTCGCCATTCCAACTCAAGGATGAAGTTTTCATACTGCCGGGTAGTTCTTAAAATTCCGCTAGGGATACCCGAACATACAATCATTTGGTCCTTCACCCGCCAGGTAGTAGGAGCCCCGTTTACATTGGTCCACCCACTGAGATCATACCCATTAAATAAGTTCTGAAAACCATCTTCCTGCTGGCAGGAACATAACAAAATACTTAACAGAAGGATAGGGACATATTTTATATTCATCCTACATTACTTTAGTCTGCCCGGGAATAGGGATAGGGTAACGACCATCTGGTCCGGGAAGTACAGGGGGATCTGCATCCCAGGCAAATTTTTCAGGGAGCAGACTCAACTCAGAGTTAAGAGCATCATCCCATTGTATCATCTGACCTGAATGGGCGGCCATTCGTCCCATAATGGTCATCATACTGCTTTTGGCCGCCCATTCTGTATCATTAATGGGTGTTTCCCTGCGGATAGCTGCAAAGAATTCGTCATGCTCCTGCTGATAAGGATTAACTTCTTTGAGTCCTCTGGTTCTCCAAAGTGATTTTCCTTTCATATCCACTAGTCCCTTCTTCACATCTCCTGAGCCTTTGGTACCCTGAAAAAATGATCCTCCCTGATTGTAAGTGCCATCAATGGTACGTATCTGACTATGCAGTTTACTACCATCCGCATATTCATATTCAATATAAAAGTGATCAAAGATGTCTCCTTTCTCTGGTCCCTGATATACTGCACGACCACCCATGCCTTGTGCTTTGATGGGGTAGGCCTCTTTTACCCAGTTGACTACATCAGTATTGTGGATTTGTAAGCCAGCTGGTGAGCCTGCCCAAAGCCAGCAGAAATAGCGCCAGTTGCGCATCTGGTACTCCATTTCGGTTTGCCCAGCCTGACGGGCTAGCAAAGTGACATGTCCTATCATATAGGAGCAGGTAGAAGAAACGATTTCACCGATGGCTCCATCTTTCAAACGGCTTACAAATTCCTGGTAAACGGGGTCATAACGGTTCTGTAAACCTACTACTACACTCAGGTTTTTCTTTTTAGCTTCCTTTCCAGCCGCCAATATCTTGCGTATGCCCGGTGCATCTGAAGCCAATGGCTTTTCCATAAACACATGCTTACCGGCCTTGATAGCTTCTTCAAAATGCAGGGGACGAAAGGAAGGAGGAGTAGCCAGAAGTACTACATCTGCAAGAGCAATGGCATTTTTGTAAGCCTCAAAACCCACAAATTTATGCTCCTCCGGCACCTCTACTTTCTCTTTTACATTGCCAACCTTTTTAAGGTTGTTGTAAGTCTCATCCAGGCGATCTCGGAAAGCATCAGCCATGGCCACCAGTTTTACATTTTCATCGGCACTCAGTGCCTGCACAGCAGCGCCTGCTCCACGTTTGCCACATCCGATAAGGGCTACCTTAAGCGTATCATTGCCCGCCACAAAAGCGCTAGCCTCTACCGGTAGCTGGTAAAGTAATGTGCTACCCAAAGCTACCGAAGAGGTCTTCATAAAATGACGACGGCTGGAAGTATAGTTTTTAGATATATCTTTCATAATGAGCTTGCTTTATAGGTTGGTCATGATGCCATAGTTTCTATCTTTATTGCTGAATTTTCAATCCGTAGGATAATTTACAGTCCTGAAAACCATTTTTTTGCGTTTTCTCGGTATATTTTATCTATTACCTGCTTAGGCAATCTCAGTCCCTTAAACTCGTCTTCAACTTTTGGTACGCTCATGGTCTCATCGCTGGTAAAAAATTTCCAATGCCGAAGACGAATTTCATGTGCTTCCTTTTTCAATGCTTCGGGGCTCATTTCGTCATCAGCTTGTAAATCTGTACCATACAGTATTCTGTCCTGGTATTTGATGAAGAAGTCATGGACT
This sequence comes from Catalinimonas locisalis, assembly GCF_038039535.1. NCBI lineage: Bacteria > Pseudomonadati > Bacteroidota > Cytophagia > Cytophagales > Catalimonadaceae > Catalinimonas > Catalinimonas locisalis. Next base: position 105,624 of record NZ_JBBPHP010000014.1, read on the forward strand.
TTTTGCCAGTCGGTAACTGCCTGATATTGAAGGTGAGAAATGCGGGCAGCCATATCTACTGCCATATTGGGATATTGATCCAGTCGCTTTGCCAAGGCATCTACACTCCATTCCAGGCTGCCCAGATGAGCTCCCACAAACTTAAGGTCGGGGTGCTTTTCCAAGAGTTTATCCCGGAAGTTGAGCTGGTCTTCATATGAAGGATATTCCGGGTGTAAATACATATGATACTCCGGATGGGTAGCAAAATAGTTTTTATCACCGGTTACAGTCATTTCTTCAACCGGTAGCCAGCAGTTTTTTGGTTCGCCCAGATGGCCAATTAAAGTGATATTATTTTCTTCCAGGTAATTGAAAATAGCGTCAAAGCGAGCATCATTGATCATGACAAAATCACCATGCTGATCTTTCAACTCCATCCCGATATTTTTCCAGACTTTTACAGCGATGGCTCCATTTGAAAAAGATTGCTTTAAATAATCAAGAGCCGTCTTTTGCCAGTTTTCATCTTCCCAGTTGTTTACTGTGAAGGCAGTAGCATAATGCAAATGATCCGGAAAAGCTTTACTCTGGTGTAACGCATAATGCTGTTGATCTTCCAAAGATGGATAATAAGGAACATCCACATTGATCGTCAGAAGTTTAAAATTATCCTCTGCTGAAGCCTTCACGAAAGATGAGTCAAGAGTCATGACATGCACGTGCACATCGTATTTTTCTATGTTCTGATAGTCATCCATAGAATAATAGGTAGCAGAAGAGTCTTCTTTAGTGGAACAGTTTTGAAGCGTCATGAGGATCAATATACTTAAGACAATAAAAAAATTAAACTTTCTATCTTTTTTCATGAGTTGGATGAGGTTATAGGCTTACCGTTTCCAGTTTCTCTTTGACCAGTGCAGTAACCGCGTGTATGGCTGGAGGAAAAACCTGGCGCAAATCAATTTCATGCGTAATGCTCAAATCTGTTCTCAGATGTGTCATAAATGTGTTTTTAATCTCAGTAGCTAAGTTGACCTTGCAAATTCCTCTTTTGATGGCCTCTTTTAACAGAGGTGATGGAATTCCGGAACTACCATGAAGTACCAGAGCAGCCTGGGTAACCGCATGTATTTTGCTAAGCCTCTCCATGTCAATTTGGGGAGTTTCAGTGTAGAATCCATGTGCATTGCCTATCGCAACCGCCAGAGCATCCACTCCTGTTTGCTGGGCAAAATAACAGGCTTCTTCTGGCTCAGTGAAGCCAACTTTCTCTTTTGACTGTCCCAGTTTGGCTACATATCCTAATTCAGCCTCCACATTAGCATCATACTTTTTAGCTAAAGCAACCACTCGCAGTGTAATAGCAATATTTTCTTCCATTGTCTTTTCACTGGCATCAATCATAACCGAGTCAAAGCCTGCTTTCAGGCACTGGACAATTAATTGATAGGAATCGGAATGATCCAGATGCAGCCAGCCTTTCACTTTGTACTGTTTCAGTGCAGCTCTTGCCATATCTACTGCTACAGGCAAACTTAAATATTCAATGGAACTCTTGGTAAGTTGCAGGATGATAGGACACTTCATTGCGGAAGCGGCTTCTACTACTCCTTTTAAAGTTTCATAGTTATAGAAATTGGTAGCAAGCAGGGAGGTCCCATTAGCTCGCATTTCTTTGAGTTTATCTTGCAGTCTCATGGGTCTGGTATCCGAATTTTTCTTTTGCAATCCTGGTAAACTGGTTACGATCTGCAAATGCTGAAGTACCTCCGGCAGCAGTAGTTGAAATAGCACCAATCAGGTTGGCGTATTCCTGACATGCTTCTATATCTGAATTTTGAATAAACTTATAAATGAAACCGGCATTGAAGCTGTCACCGGCACCGATGGTATCTACTACCTCCCTGTTTAAGAATGGCTCCTGGTATAATATCTTTCCTTTGCTCCAGCAGATTGAACCATTATTTCCTTGTTTGACGACAATGGAATTACTAAATGCTTTAACAGAATCTATTGCTTCCGTCAAATCATTCTTACCAGTTAGATGTAGGAATTCGGTTTCATTAGGAAGAAACACATCTACGAAGGGGAGAATATCTGAAAGCTTTACATCCCATTTTTCCAAAGGGTCCCATTGGGTATCAAATGAAGTACTTAGCCCTAAACTTTTAGCTTGTTTAAAAAGCTGTTGAACTTCCTGCTGAATTCCGGATTGTAAGAAGAAGGATGAAAAGTGTAAATGGTGTGCTTGAGCTAGTTGTTCAGGCTGGATATCTTTTATACTTAAATAGCTCATCGCACCAGGATGCGTAATCATAGCCCTGTCTTCACCAAAATTCAGTACTACAGTTGCACCGGTTTGCAGGGCTTGGTTTTGTTTAATGAGGCTGGTATCTACTCCTTTTGAATTCAGACTTTGCAATACGAACTCGCCAAAATGATCTTTGCCAATTTTTCCTATAAACCCAACTTTACTCCCCAGGCTACTCAGGTTACTGGCAAAAATAGCCGAAGAACTCCCCAGGCTTAGGGTCATTTGTTCAGCCAGTGCTTCTTTCCCTACTTCAGGTAAAGGATTAATTTTATTGAAAATCAGGTCTACGTTAAGTTCTCCGACTACTAGTACATCAAATTTTTTCATATGAAATGAAAATTTTTTGGTTAGGTAAGAAGCATGGAAGAATATTTTTTTACAGCTACCTTTTTATTCACTTTCACAGGTAGAAAAGCACTATGAATTATGCTTCAGGTGGACTTGGGGAATGATAGGGGTAAATCGTAACACCCCGCACCACTCTGGAAATGGCTCCATTCACAGAGGGAGAGTCTGGTTTCAAACCTAAATGAAGTGATTTGTAGAACCCAAGTATCTGAGCAGGCAAAACACTGCAGATTGCGAGAAACTCTTCCTCAATTTTTTTATTTCCTGAAGATAATTCTATCATCAAATCTGGGTTTAAATCCTTCTGAGGAGATTCACTCACCCCAATCTGAAATAAACCTTTTTCTCCCTTATTAATAGCTTTTATTAAGTCAACTTCATAAGGATGAACATATTCACTATTGGAAAACAAGTAAACAAGGAGGGTATGGGGGTTGATTACTGCCTGTGGCCCATGTCGTAATCCTAAAAAAGAATCATAGTTGCAAATAACCTTGCCATCAGTAAGTTCTTGCAATTTCAGTTGTGACTCTCTGGCTGTTCCCAATAATGGACCAGAGCCCAAAAATATTGCTCTTTGAAAATCAAGTGTGGCTACTTTTTGTAAAGAAGAAGCATAGTTAGAAATTATTTTTTCACCATACAAAGCTAGTTGCTCAACTTGGGGCTTTAATGCTTTTAATCGTTCAATTTGGGAAATTAATAAGCCGGAAAGCAACATTGCCGTAAAGCTTCCTGTCATGGCCAAGCCCAGATCATTTGATTCCGGAGGCAATAAAAAAACTAAAGTGTTTTCATCATATTTATTTGTAGCAAGCTGTCCGGAGGGATTGCAGGTAATGATAAGATGATAAACCTTTTTGCAATAGGTATTTACTATATTAACTGCTGCTAAACTTTCAGGGCTGTTCCCGGAACGTGCAAAAGAAATAAGTAAGGTTGGGTGCTCAGGGCGCAGATAATCTTCCGGATGAGATACTAAATCAGTAGTAGCAATAGCATAAGTTGATTTTCCAGTATTTCTCTTAAATGTGCCCTGGAGAATATTGCCTATAAAAGCAGAAGTACCTGCCCCTGCAATAATAATATCCAGGGTTTCATGAGCATATGTGTTTTTAAGAAATTTAGCGAGCTTAACCTGGTGGTGATTTACCAAGTCCCAGGTTTTGCGCCAAAGCTCGGGTTGGTTAGAGATTTCCTGGGCTGTATGCCATGCTCCTCTATATTCAAGTTCAGGATGATCATACCCAAGATATGCCCGCATAACCTCCTGATTATCTTCCAGCTTATAGTTGTTTGTAAAATTCATATTGTTATTTCGTTACGATCTAAATATAAAAACTTAATTATTTGTTTTCAAAACCTTTATAAATTATTTTAAATAAAGCAATTGGCTTATGAAAGCTTTTAAAATTATTCTATTTGTTATTATTAATCTTAAAGTAAGTATGTCAAGTTTTTTTTGAAGCTGAAGGTTTTTCTTACCCTTTTTAATATTATTACACCATTAAAAATTTGGAAGAGCTGTAACAAATTGAAAATCAATGTCTGAGATAGATAAAAAAACGACAGTAGAACGACGGGTAATAATCCTGGATAGGCTAGAGTCAAAAGGTCAAGTAGATGTGAGTACATTAAGTAAAGATTTGGGAGTAAGTGAGGTTACTATTCGCAATGATTTGGCACGTTTGGAGCAGAAGAAAATGTTGATCAGGGCACGTGGAGGGGCTATCAAACTAGATCGGGTAGCGGTAGATTTTGATTTATCAGATAAAAACAAACAGCATTACGAAGAGAAAAAACGAATTGGTGTGGCGGCAGCCAAACTGGTTGAAGAAGGTGATACCATTATTCTAGATTCAGGCACTACTACTATTGAAATCGCAAAAAATTTATCTGCTTCCAGTACTTTGACCGTAATTACTAATGCTCTCAACGTAGCTAGTATCTTAGCAGAACATAAAAATGCAAGTGTGATTATCCCGGGTGGGTTTTTAAGGAAAAATTCATTGTCTTTAGTAGGAGCGACTGCTGAAGAAAGTTACCGTAATTATTTTTGTGATAAGCTTTTCATTGCAGTTGATGGCTTTAGTGCGGCTCATGGCTTATCTACTCCTAATGTAGAGGAGGCACATCTGAACAGAGTAATGATAGAAATTTCCAAAAAAGTTATTGTTGTAGCCGATTCTAGTAAATTTCTGAAAAGGAGTTTTGCTTTTATTGCCCCTATCTCTGATATAGACGTGGTAATTACTGATGCCGGTATTCCTATTGAAGAGCATAAAAAGCTTGAGAATGCTGGCATACAAGTACTGGTCGTATAATTTACGATACTTATTTAGAAAACTTTTGTAGAGTGGATATAAGCATCTCTCTGCATTTTTTTGCTTCTAATTTTTTTCGCAATTCCCCTTACTCAGAAGGTTTATGTTCACATAGTTTAATAGTGCTATTAAAGAGCTTTTAGCGTCTGCATGCACTGACATTAAACATCTATTGCTGTATGTGGTCTTCTCTAGCCATCAAAGCATGTCTCATGGAGGGAGTTCTCTAACCAAAAAAGGTAATTCATAGTTTGGCTAGTAAGTTATAGTTTCATTTGCTTACTATCTTATCTTAATCATTACTATGTGTTATGTAAATCCTTATTTTTTTAATGTTTATTAAGTAAATTCCATGATAAAATTTCAAAACCTTTTTATTTTGGTTTCAAAAAGTTTGAATAATAAAATAATAATTAATAATATTAAAACGAAATGAAGTGAAAGTATATACTACCTTAAACAATTAAATACGCATTCCTAAATATTATATTTATGAGGAACAACTATCAATCAACGATCACATTGTTATTCCTTTTCTTTTCGTTTGGCTTTGTTTCAAACGTATTGGGACAAGCAAATGTGGTTTCGGGTAAAGTAACTTCAGGAGAAGATGATGCACCTTTGCCAGGAGTTAACATTATAGTGAAAGGTACTACTAGGGGGACTGTTACTGATATAGAAGGTAACTACAGCTTTTCGGTACCTGCTCAAGCCACTGTATTAGTTTTTTCTTCTATCGGCTATGAAATAGAGGAAGTAGAAATCGGTGGGCGCAACGAAATAAATGTTAGTTTAATGCCTGATATTCAGTCACTTTCTGAAGTTGTAGTAACTGCTTTTGGGATTGAAAGAGAAAAGAAAGCCTTAGGCTACTCTGCACAGGAAGTAAAAGGGGAAGAGCTAAGCATTGCGCGTGAAACCAATGTGATGAATTCTCTCAAAGGTAAAGTTGCAGGAGTACATGTCAATTCATCTTCAGCCAGTACAGGAGGTTCTAGTTTTGTATCTATCAGAGGAAACAGCTCAATCGGAGGTAATAATCAGCCTTTGTATGTAGTAGATGGGGTACCCATAAATAACGATAACCTAGGTGCAGCAGGCGTTTGGGGTGGTAGAGATTATGGAGATGGTATCCAGAACATCAATCCTGATGATATTGAATCTCTTACAGTTTTAAAAGGTCCTAATGCAGCGGCTCTTTATGGCTCAAGAGGTTCTAATGGGGTTATTCTGATTACTACCAAAAAAGCTACTAAAAAAGGCTTGGGCATTTCCTTCAATTCAAATGCCACCTTTGAAGAGCCTAACGTACTTCCTACTTTTCAAAATTCTTATGCCGGTGGGTATGACGATGATTTCAGTTCCTGGAGTACTACAACTATTGATGGAGAAGAGTATCCTATGTATCCAGGCTGGATGTTAGATCAATGGGGGCCAAAAATGGAAGGTCAACTCGTGGCTATTGAAACGCTGCCTGAATTAGGTTTGGTACCTTTGGTAGGTCAGCCCAAAGATAACATCCGCAATTTCTATAGAACCGGCAAAACTTTTACCAATACGGTAGCTGTATCCTCAAGATCTGAGCAAGTGAATTTCAGGTTATCGCTTTCTAATCTTAACAACCAGAGTATCATCCCTAACAGTTCTTTTGATCGTAATACTGTCAATATGAATGTAGGAGCCAGTATCACTGATAAACTCACAGTGGAAGCAAAGGTAAACTATATCAATCAGGAGGGAAAAAACAGACCTGTAATCGGCCAGTCAAGTAGTGAGTCAATAGCTCCAAGTTTGAATTTGTTGGGCCGACATGTAGACCTTGATTGGATCAAAGACTATAAAACAGAAGATGGCGAATACAGAAACTGGAAAAATAACTCTCCGACCAACCCCTATTGGATACAGAACGAATTCCTTACAGAGGATACAAGAAATAGAATTATCGGTTTTGTGGCAGCTACTTATGATTTTACAGATTGGCTAAGTCTGAAAGCCCGGGTAGGTAATGATTTTTATACCGACGTCCGTTATGAGCGCATCGGACAAGGAACACCAGGAAGTTCAAGAAGAGATGGTGTAGTGTCAAAAAGTATTTATCATGTAAAAGAACTTAACTCTGATGCTATCTTAACAGCACAAAAAGACTTCTCTTCTGACTTCAGTGGATTGCTTTCTGTGGGTGTCAACCATTATACCTATCAGCTGAACAAAGAAGGATATACAGGAAGGAAGCTGGACATTGATGGTTTGTATGAAATTACCAATGCAATTAACATTAATGTTGAGCCTTACTTTTCTCAAAAAGAAACCAATTCAGTATTCTTCTCCGGACAACTGGGTTATAAGAATTACCTCTTCTTGGATATCACAGGCAGAAATGACTGGTCTTCCACGCTTGGTGTAGGTAACTACTCTTTCTTTTATCCTTCAGCCAGCCTGAGTTATGTGTTCACTGATGCTTTTGAGATTGACTCAAGGCTACTCACATTTGGTAAGTTAAGAATGTCTTATGCAGAAGCTGGAAATGATGCCAGTCCTTACCAAACAATTACCGGATATGTAATTTCACAAAATGGTTTTAGAGATCAGCGGTACGCCAGTGTTACAAGTAATGTAAAGAATGCAGACTTAAAAAATGAACTTACATCTTCTTTTGAAGTAGGAGCTGATATTCGTTTGTTTGAAAACAGATTGGGTATTGATTTTACTTATTACAATTCGTCAACTACCAACCAGATTCTTCCTGCTGAAATTTCAGCAACCACTGGCTACAATACTATCCTTGTAAATGCTGGTGAAATTACTAATCAGGGGGTAGAACTACTTTTGACAGGCACTCCGATTTCGCTAGCCAACTCGTTTATGTGGGATGTTTCACTTAACTTCTCCAAAAACAAATCAGAAGTAATTTCTTTGGTAGAAGGTATTGATTCGTACACTTTGATTAGTACAGATAATGCAAGTATTGAGGCCAGACCAGGAGAGTCATATGGAAATATTGTCGGCTTCCCTTATAAAAGAAATGAAGAAGGGCGTTTCATCATCACGTCAAATGGGTCTTATCAGCGTGCTGATGAAAGGGTAGTTTTGGGGAATATTCAACCCGACTGGTTGGCAGGTTTTACCAACACCTTTTCATTCAAAAGATTTAGCCTGAGCACATTGTTTGATGTTCGGAAGGGTGGACAAATCTACTCTTTCAGTAAGTATGATCAAACTGCAAAGGGAACGGGAAAATTCACCGAGGACAGAGAGAATCTAGTGGCTGATGGTGTAGTTGAAAATGAAGATGGCACCTATTCAGAAAACACCAAGGTAGTCACAGGACAGTTGTATTATGCACAAAAAGCCTGGGGTAATATTGGTGAGGAGTTCGTGCTGGATGCAGACTATGTGGCGCTTCGGGAAGCTTCATTGAGTTATAACTTTAAGCCAGCGCTATTATCCAAAACTCCTTTCAGCACGATACAACTCTCTATAGTGGGTAGAAACCTACTTTACTTGTACCGTGATCCTGAAGTGAGGTTGATGGGTATCAATCCGGAAACGGCATTTGCTCCTACAGCTGCTGCCCAAGGTTATGAGTTCGCTTCTACTCCTACTACAAGAAGCCTAGGGTTCAACTTATCGTTTACTTTTTAATACAAAATTACTGAGGGACATGAACTATAAATATATATTAACATATCTGGCATTTGGCACATTTATGGGCATTTTCATCAGTGCCTGTACTGATGACTTTGAGGAGATCAATACTTCTCCAACATTAATTACCGAAGAAAAGGTAAAACCTGACGCTATACTGACTTATGTGTTGAAAAATTCTATTTTTGGTATTCCGGATTTTGGACGGATAGGGGAGTATTCAGGTTTTGTGAGTAACCCGGCTTCTGGTTTTCCCTTGCAAAATATCATTGGCAGCTTTGACGAATACAGAAATGGGATAGTAAATATAGCCGAAGTAATCCGACTGACTGATGATGACCCCACGCTCTCTAATAAGAATGCTATCGCAAAAATATGGAAGGTTTGGCTATATTATCGTTTGACGGATAACTTTGGGCCAGTTCCTTATACTGAAGCTGCCCAAGGTTTTGAAGCGGTGATTACCAGGCCATCATATGATAGCCAGGAGTTTATCTACAATGATCTGCTTAATACGCTCAAGGAAGCAGCTACCCAACTCAGTGATGATGCTTCTTTAAAAAGCTATGGCGATGCCGACATATTGTTTCAAAGCGATGTGGCCTCCTGGCAAAGGTTTGCCAATTCGCTCCGGCTACGTCTGGCCATGCGCATCCGATATGCCGATCCGGCTTTGGCTCAGCAACATATTAATGAGGTAGTAAATGCTCCTCTGATTGAAAGTAATGACCAAAACGCTGACCTAATCTCCGAAGGAGAAGATGCCGCACTAAATGAAAACAGAGGCCCTTTTTATAATTATATAGCCAATAATAATTCCAATTCGTTACATGCTTCTTTAACTGTGAGTGAAAATCTGCTGCAAAGAGATGACCCTAGGCTATCAATTTATTTGAATGAGTCTAACTCTGCAGGGTATCGTTCACGACCTTTCAATATGGTAATTGAAGAGCAAAAACCCAGGTATGATGGAGACAGCATTACATCGGTAGGTGATATGTTTAGAACTTCAGAATATACTTTTAATGTGCTTACAGCTGCAGAAGTAAAGTTCCTCAAGGCAGAAGCTGCTTTAGCAGGTATCACTTCAGATGATCCCGAAATACATTTTCAGGAAGGCATTCAACTCGCTATGGAGCAATATAATGTTGCACAGGAAGAAATTGATGCATATCTGGCAAGCTCAGCAGCGATACTTGAAGGCTCAGAAGAAGAGCAGTTGGAAGAAATTATTGTTCAAAAATATCTGGCCAACTACTATCAGGCACATGAAGCCTGGGCCGAATACAGAAGAACCGGCTATCCTCGTATGTGGATTGGAGAGGGGCCTTCTGATACCGATGGGCAAATCCCCAGGAGACAAAAGTACCCCCTGGATGAATATTCAAAAAATCTAGATAATGTTGAAGAAGCTTCTTCTACATTGTCCAATGGCGATGATCCAATGAGCAAAGTATGGTGGGATGCAAAACCTGGACTTCCATTAGCACATCCAAGACAAGGCCAGTTTCCTCCTGAGATACAATAACACAATAACTTCATTCTTCATAATCCAAAAAATGGAGCTATTCCCAGAGTGTAATAGCTCCATTTCTTCTATTAATATCTACAGCGCCACTGTTATCTGGAAAGCTTGAATTTTTCAGTAGTTAAGCAACTTCTATTCTAATTTTTTAAATACACCAGTATAAGACTCTCCATTTCATAACCGTAGAGCATACGATGGCCGGGTGCAAAAAAAGAGACAAGAAATTATGGTAGTGTCAATGTGTGAGTGATAGATTATAATTGACAATAAACCATTTACTGAACCAGTAGTGGTTTTTATCTAATTTTAAAAATGACAATGTTTTTCTAACAAATATACTGATTCGTTGGCTGAGAGTATTATTTCACCGCTACATATGATTGGTCTGAGCAGTGTCTTTTCCCACCCTGTAATGTTTGCTCGTTTGTATTACCTGGTCATAAGCTTTCCAAAAATCACTATAAGTGATGCTATGACGATAGTTTTGGAGTATGGAATGCCAAAAATGTTGGCCACTTTCAGCCATATAATCCCCTATAAAAATGGCAATTATTTGCCTGGTTCTGCGACATCGCGTCCTATTAAAAAAGCAAGCATTTAGATATAAATATTCTAAGAAAGGACAAAGGTATCCTGCCTAACCATATTGGTGGAAATTTTACACTTGTTGGATCTGCTACCGTGAAAGTTTGCTTTCTGCAAACAAGGTGTTAAAAGCAGCAAATGTAAGCATTTCCTACTTTCACCACCTGCTATTTACCGGGTGGTCAATAAGGAAGACTCCATTACTACAGTTGCAATTTCACATAGGGAGTATCCCTTCTAATGACAGCGAACATTCGGCTGATCAGCTTATTTCTGATGGCATTGATGACGACCATGTGATGCTTACCGATTTCTATGGCAGAAATGATGCTTGTCTTCTGCTTGATGAGGCGTAGTCTAAAAGAGAGTAAAGCTTTAAGCTGCGCAACTGTAGTAACCGGAGGAGTATAAAGGGACAATTCATCAGCAAAACGATAGGCAAAGCGAGCGATCATCTCTGCATCTGCTTTATCAGTTTTACCTCTTTGTATACCCATTGAATGCTTAATGCGATAGGCAGACTCCTGACACAGATCGGCTTCAGCATTAGTGAGAAAACAAACTAATCTATAGCTATAACTACCTGAATCCTCTGTACAAAACAGACAGTCTTGAAGTGAAGCCACATTTACCACCCACTTCAAGAGTTTTGCAAAGCCTTGGTCATTGTTTTTAAACTGCTGATGAGTTAGGGTTCCAGAAGAAGGTTCAAACATGGCAGCATCCAAGGATAATTTGCTTACATCAATACAGACAAATACTGATTTTTTCATAACTTAAAGGTTAGTGATGAAAGAATAAGTTGAACCAACTAGCACCTTTATGAGGCATGTAGGTCTATCGTTCTATAGGGTCAAAGGTTCAACATTTTAGGAAAAGGAGGACTAACACAATGTCAAGGTCTTAAGCCTAAGCAAGCCACGAGTTCTCCTCCTTTTCTCTAAAGTTAAGAATAGGATTATTTTGTAGGATTAAATATAAAGACGCAATCCATAATCAGCTTTTAGGTATATGTAAGAGTACAACTCATCTAACGCAAGGATTTCCTGATCATTTGGTGGCAATAATGTTTCGGGTAAAGCGGGGTTATTCATGGCTTTTTTTAGTTCAGTGTGCTATCTGGGGTTCAATACCTTTGATTACGATAATCTGGGAAGCTACCTACCTCATTTGCTGTTTTTTGCTTTTTTCCAGCAATATCCTCTTTAGGTAAATATTCTTCCATTCACTCCTCCATACCTATATCATCTCGTTTATTCAAATGCTGTTCAAGGGCAAATAGATTTTTTCAAGCTTCAATTATTTTGATTGGTATATCCTCTTGAAATCTCATCAAATCATTTTTGCAATATGTATTTATTGCTGGTACCCAGAGAAGATATGCTTGATTGCCTTTGCTCATAAATTGCTTCCAATCGTTTGTCTATTAGATCATTTGGCAGAGTTTAGTCCTCAGTTAAGTCCAGGTAATGTGTATGTTCCCGATTGTATACTGATTACAAGTTTAAACCCCTTTCCCTGCAAAATCATAGCCTTTGGCTGCAAATTTTTGGCTGGTGAAGATAAGTGTGACTACCTTCTGTCATTGTCTATTATATGCTGCTCCTAATGATTAAAAGTTACTTCGCCATTGCCATCAGAAACTTTCTCAAGCACAGAAGTTTTACCCTCATCAACCTGCTGGGTCTTTCCATTGCACTTGCCTGTGCGATGCTTACTTACCTCTTCATTGAAGAAGAGTTTAGCTTTGATAGCTTTCATACCCATAAGGACAGGATCTTTCGTACTGTTCTGGTAGAAACCAACCAAAGCAGTAATGCTGTAGAATACCAGGTAACCCATCCTTACCCTTTAGGACCTGCAATGAAAGAGGACCTACCGGAAGTAGCGAATTTTGTGAGAGTATCTTTTAGGGTTAACAAGTTTGTGAAAAACAGAGATCTCATCAATGAAGAATCATTCCTCTTTGCTGATTCATCTCTCTTCCAGGTATTCAGCTTTCCTCTCGTTTATGGTAATCCGGAGAAAGCACTAACCCAACCTCATACGGTAGCCATCAGTGAACGAATTGCCAGGCAATACTTTGGTGATACAAATCCTCTGGGACAAACACTAGACATCAGGCTTGACGATACATTTGAAGCCTACGAAGTAACTGCTGTATTCAAAGATATTCCTTCCAACTCCAGCATTCATTCTGACTTTTTCCTTCCAATGCTCAAAGAAACCCTGGGCAAAGACAAAAAATACATCAACGATCCTGAGATGAACCTGTGGTGGGTATCAGCTTACCAGACTTATGTGCTACTGGAGGAAAAGGCAGTAGTAAAGCATATGGATGAAAAACTAGCCACCTTCAGACAACAGTATTTTTCAGATGACAAAGAGGCTTTACTGGATCTTCATGGGGGAGAAGGAAGTAATTTTTCTCGAACCTACCTGCTACAACCTATTACCAGCATTCACCTTAACACCCAAATTAAAACGAAAGGAATCGGTAGCAATCCAATGTACTCCTACATCCTGATGGCTGTGGCTGCCTGTATCTTATTGCTGGCCTCAGTCAACTTTATGTTGCTTTCTATCAGTCGTTCCAACAGCAGGGCCAAAGAAGTGGGGATCAGAAAAGTAGTAGGAGCAAGAAAGGGACAACTGATTTTACAATTTTGGAGCGAAGCGATTCTAACTTACTTTTTAGCACTATTATTAGCCTTTCTTGTAAGTGGATTGATATTGCCCTTATTCAATGCGTTGGCACAAAAATCACTTTCTCTTACACATCTTTTTTCTCTTAAAGGAATACTTGTTTTGATGGGTATCACACTATTCACAGGTAGCCTGGCTGGTGCTTATCCTTCCCTTTTGATGTCAGGCTTAAACGTGCTGTCAGTGTTCAAAAACAAAACAGGTCTGGGAAGAAAAAGAGTGGCTCCCCAAATGATGCTTTCTTTCCAGTTCATGCTGCCTATCGTTTTTCTATCCATCACTTTAGTCATGGTCTTACAGCTTCGTCATATGCGAAAGAAAGACCTGGGTTTTGAACCCGAACAGGTATTGGTGGTAGAGAATAATACCGCTGACCAGAAACAGACTTTTGAGCGTTTCAAACAAGCGGTCAGCTATCAAACAGGCATATTAGATGTTAGTGCTACCGATGCTGCCTTTACCAGGGGAAGCACTGTCTTTTACATGCGCAAAAGTGAGGAAGAGGAGATGCGCATGACGTGGGCCTATCATGTAACGCCTAACTTTTTTGATTTATTGAATATTGCCATCAGTCAGGGCAGAGGATTTGATACTCAGATCGCATCGGACTCCACCGAAGCAGTGGTCGTCAATCAGGCACTGGTAAAGTATTGGGATATAGAAGATCCAATCGGAAAAGAATTAGATGGATATCGCATCATTGGCGTAGTAGAGGACTTTAATTTCCAGTCGCTCAAAGGTGAAATAGAACCACTGATGTTTTCTTTGGCAGGAGAGCGAAATAAGCTGCAACATATTCTAGTAAAACTAAATACTCAGGATATTGGCCATACCCTGGAGAATCTAAGACAGGTGTGGGCATCACTGGATACAGAACTACCGTTTCAGTATAGTATTCTGGATGAGGATATGCAGGCTCTTTATGAAGAAGATGCTCGCTGGATGAAAATTTTACAGTGGATTTCGGTTTTATCAGTACTCATTGCCTGTATGGGTTTAGTAGGGGTGATGGGACTGACCGTAGCAGTGCGTACCAAAGAGATCGGTATCCGCAAAGTATTGGGAGCTTCAGTAAATAATCTGCTTATACTTTTAGGGAAGGATTACATCAGGCTTATCTTAATAGCTTTTGCCATAGGCATACCTGTAGCCAACTACTTCATCAGTGAATGGTTACAAAATTTTGCTTACCGCGTAGAGATCCAGTGGTGGCTCTATGCTGTGCCTGGTATTATGGTATTGGTAATAGCGGGCTTCTCAGTGAGCAGGCTCACCTGGAAAGCTGCCCGTCAGAACCCGGTAGATAGCCTACGGTATGAGTAAGTTCGTATAGGAACTGGTAGCAATCCTGCAAAAAGGTTTGGGGGCTAGAAATGGACCTTTTTAAAGCAGGACAAGACACAAGTTTCTAACTTAAAGATGCATATTTTCTTGCTCTACTACTTCCCAGAAATCATCCACTTTACGTTTTTTTAGAAAAACTTTCACCATCGTTTTAGGTGTAGAAACATGGTTACTATCTTTCAAGCAAGGTGTTCTTAATAGCTCTACCTTGTCAATCCAGCGAGTTTTAATAATTTCTCTTTTCGCCTGATCTAGCTTGAGAGATTTACCTTGGAGTTCCATTACGAAGAGAGGTTCTTCATTTAACTTTTCGGTTAGTACTTCATTGAGTTCATTCAAACTCATAGCAGATTTGGGCATGATGATCACCGAAAGAATTAATGCCAATAAAAAATGATAGATCATAAATTCGTTCTTAATTTATTTAAGAAATAACATGGGTATTAGGATAAAGGAAGAAGTAATTCTCCTAATGAAAAAAAGAGGTCTATAGAATCAAAAAGCAAGTGACAATATACCATACCTATGATACACTGAGAGAAGATAAGTAGTATCATAAGTTTATGATATAATACTGATCCGACCACGCCAAGGCAATTCGTGTATAAATGAAATTTAATATGTAGGTAACGCAAAGTATTGGGGAACGTATTCTCACATGCTAGCATACATATCTACTTGAAGTGAGTAATAGCTGAATATTTAGTTTTCCAGAACAGTATTAGAATTACCTTCATTATTAAGTTCTCCTATTTTGAGTCCAATAGGTAAAGAAGCTGCTATCACAGAGTTCCCTCCTCGCTCATCTTCTAAAACGAATAGAAAAAAATATTCTCCATCTTCTAACTCTTCAGGACGAGTCACTACAAATTTTTTGTTTTGCACAAACATGACTCCCGGAGGAATACTTCCTTTGACTAATTTCGCATCTTTAATAGCTCCATCAGGATCATGAAATTGAGCAATGACATCTCCTACTTTGTAGTGATTGGTAAGTTTGGGATGAGTAAACTTGGGTTGAGCAATACGAATAGAAGCTTCTACATCAGTATAGTTTACAGCTTCTAATAACTTAAATTTTATCTTTTCAATAAAGCTATTCCCATGGCTATCAATGAACTCTACTTTGACTTTATATTTACCCGTTTTGATTTTATTATCTTGCCTGACTGCCATAGTTCCATCGTTAAAGATGGAAATACCTTCCGGCATCTCTCCTTTTAATACTTGAGTAGCCACTATTTTATTCTCTGCTTCTGTACCGCTCACTCCCAGAATCTTTCCCTGATACAAATGATTTACAGGTGTTGAAGACATCACGTGATACTGAAAGTCCTTATTTTCAGCTTGAGCATTTACGAATTGCACGCTTACAATTGATAACAAACTTATTATTAAGCTGCCTACCTTTGAAATTGTTGTGAACATGATAAACTTCAATTTGTGGTTTAACAATCAAAAACTAGATCTTCATAATATTTTAATGCTCAAACTTATTCATCAATACAGTTTCGTCCTAATATATGAGTGTAAACACCATGAAGATATCAAGTAGTATTCCCAGGAGAATTAACTGATTTATTAAAAAAAAAGCTATCTTAAAATGAAAAAGGCTTAAAAATTAATGTGTATGGCAATACATTTTTTATTCAATTTTGATTATCAGTTTGTTTAACGATTAAATGTTTCATTAAAAAAAAAGGTATAAGATGTAATTTTAGCATAAAAATTTTAGGAAAAAATGAGTTTATCAACCGCACTAAATATACTTATGTAGTTTGCTTAGTGAAAACACAACGTATGCTGTACAGTAGCCATCTTAAGTTGGTATGGTGATTTTTACAGTTCAGCTTATTAAAACAAAAAAGGTGAGCATTGCTCACCTTTGACTATTCTTTTATGTAGCTAAACTTATAAAATCATAACTTTTTGTTGATGCTGGTTGCCTTGATCGCTGAACATCACAAGTAAGTATGCACCAGGCTTGACCTGCTCAGGTAGGCGAAGACAATTAGTATCCCCCCCTTCAGGAAAGAAAGAAAATACCACCATACCACTGAAATCTAATAGCCTGATTTCACTGATTGGAACTTGTGAAGCTGCTAACTTCAGATAATTATCGCTTATCACCCTAGGGTAGGTTTCATAACTATTTTCCTCTAACCTTTCAATGGAAGCACTAATGATATTATGAAACTCCACATTGCCGTCCAGATCCGTAGTGCTGAGGCAATAATAAGCTAGACCTTGTAAAGGATTTTTATCAACAAATTTGTAATTAACTTTTTTATCAGCGTCACTTTTACCCTCTACTTTACCTATGACTTTAAACTCCATGTTACTTGTAGCCCGTTCTATCCTAAAACTATCTACATCCTTTTCTAGAGCAGTATTCCAGGCTAACTGAACAGTATTTTCTTGTACTACACTTGTAAATGAGAGGAGTTGAATAGAGCCAGAGAAGATTAAATCTTCGGGTTTTTCAGAGGAGATACTATTTTGTGCAAGGAGAGGTAATCCATTAATAACTAAGGCAAGAGCGTAAATAAGTCTTTTCATAAGGAATGGTTTAATATGATGTACTATTTGTGTACCTATTAACACAAATATAACTATATATATTTAAAATATCACTATTCTAATAATTATTTTACATATTTCTTACTTTACTTGGATGAAGATGAGGGAGAATATGGGACTAAAGGTCTTCAATCCTAATGAATCCTACAGTGTAGGAAAAGCTGGCAGTGTCAAGTGCAATTCTTTTCTAAGGCTTCCATATTGCGCGCAAAAAAGAGAGGGCATGACGGTTAATAACTTCATTAAGTTTGGAGAGCACTATCAAATACAGTATATCAAGCAGTACGGAAAATTCGTAATGCTGAGAAAGGGTAGGAGGTACAGGTATACCTTGATTCACGTAGAAACCTTCTACGTTGAGATACCTTATGATTTAGAGACTGGAATAAGAGCATGTTGAAATTTTGAAAATGGCGGGCCAGTGCGTAAACTTTGGGTTAACCAAAACCTAAAAGTTCATGCAAACACAGTACAAAAGACTGACCGACCCGCAGTGGGAAATTATGAAAGAATGTTTACCTATCCAACGAAAGCGTAAATATGACCTGCGCGACATTGTCGATGCTATTCTCTGGTATCTACGCGTAGGCGGACAATGGCGGAACCTACCGGAAAGCTATCCGCCTTATGCCATTGTCTACTATTACTTTGGTACTTGGAAGCGCAATGGAACGCTGGATAGGCTCAATGTTTTTTTAAACCAAAAGGAACGTAAAAGAGTGGGAAAAGAAGCAACGCCTAGCATGGTAAGTATTGATACACAATCAGTTAAGGCAGTACCTTTTGTTCAGGAAGCACGAGGTGTGGATGGCAATAAGCGCATCAATGGCCGTAAGCGGCATGTGTTAACTGACACGCTAGGTTTGGTATGGGGCGTAGTGGTTCATGCGGCTAATCGGGCAGACGGTGCCACTGCTCAACGTGTTGTCGCTCCTTTACAAGGCTATCTACATCGGATGAAAAAGATACTAGCCGATGCGGCTTATGAGAAGAACTTCTTAGCATGGGTGCAGGCTAATATGCTGAGTGTAGAGCTAGAGATATCATCCCGACCACCTAGTCAGGAAGGTTTCGTGCCTGTCAAATGGCGATGGGTGACGGAACGCTGCTTTGGAAGCTTTAACTTCTTTAGAAGGCTGGACAAAGATCACGAAAAAACTACCCGAAGCGCAGAAGCTTGGGTACTATGGCAGAACTGTCAAATGATTATTAACCGCCTGGCGTAAATACCAAACAGAATTTTTTAACATGCTCTAAGTAAATACATTTATCTCTTTATCTAGAAGAGATTACTATATAAAATATAAGCACGATCTTTAAACGCTTTATCAACCTTACTTCACAAAAATCCCTACTTCTGTTCATCTTTCATCCAGTATCAAAGTGATAAGAGCCTTTCATTTCATAGGGATAACCATATTAGATTACCTACAATATTAAAAGCATAGGTGCAGCAACTGCTTTCTTGAGTTATTTATTTGCGAATAAATCTAAATACAGTTGGTGCCAAGAAACGCATTTCTTAGTATAATAACGAACACCAAGAAAAATTGAAAGCAAAGTTTAGTGTAGGTCTTCCATTAAGCTGCAATCAAACAATATCTGAGTATTAACTATTCTCAAATTTTCTATCTCAATTTGTTCTTTCAAGATATTATTACCCCCCTATCTCTGTAGCTAATACCTGCAATGTTATTTTTTCTTCATGGTTCGAGATTCTAACAAATTAAAATGAATTCTTTTTGAGACTAAATATTATCAAGCTTAACGTTTGAGCCTAATTCTAAAACTAGTTATCAAGTTATCGCTATTGGGGTAGTCTGCAAATAATTAAATTTCACTTTATATTTTGCTAAAGCACCCTCTGTAAAAATATAGCTTTATGATAATAATTAAGGGTATTATCCCATAAAAAAATAAATATTAAGTGTTTTCAAAATTAGAAAAGTTATATCAAATAGCTCCTAATTCAATACTTTAATAGTATTCATTCCTCAGCTGATTATACCCACTTCCTGAATAGAATTTTTAGCATTACTCATGTAATTTTTACTCATACATACCAAATTAAGAATTTGAAAAAGGAAATAGTTTTACGGCCTTAATCGGTAAAAATAAATCTGAATATTATCTATTTCTTTTACAAGTTATAATTGACTAACACCTACTCACCTTCCTACCGTTTCAAACGATTTATCTCCGATTAGTAACGATCATTGAGTAATCAACCCAAAAAGAATGAAATCAAAAATTACTATCTTACTCTTACTATTAGTCCTATGGGGCACTACATCTCCTGGTTTTGGGCAGAGCTATCTTAATCAAAATTCGGCAATAGCCCGGTGGATACCCGCTAAAGAAACTATTACAAAATACAGATCTCCAATAACTTTGAGTGAGACTTTCGCGGATCCATGTGCCAGCTTTGGGGATACAAGGACTGATCTTGAAGTAGGTTTAGCAGAAGACAGTTTCTGGCCAAACGTCTCATTAGCAGGTACAGATTTGTTGGTAGGATATACTGACTACCTTACCTATGAGAATCACTATAAGTTTATAGCACCGGATGGTACAGTAACACCTGCTCCTACTACTACGATTTCACCACGTACTAATGATAATTCTGATGCAATTATATATAAAGGTTTAGATAATGGTAACCTTCTGGTGACCTGGTACTCCTCTTCCAGTGGCAAAGGTTTTACGGATGTGTATTTCAAAATCATAAACCGATCCGGAACTGAAGTGCTTGGTTCTACCAAGATTAATACTTTGGCAGGAAGCCTAAACAGGTTTACGCAGGTAGAACAGCTTTCAAATGGAAATATTGTTTTTACATGGGCTACAGACGGTAGCAATTATGCAATGCGCAGATTCACTGAGAATGGTGTTGCTGTAGATGCAAACCAGCTATCTCTTACTAGTCTGGCGGGACTATCAGGTTCACAATACGCATATAATATTGCTGCTAATGACAATGGTAGGTTTATGATCTTTATAGATCACTATAATTTGAATTATTATGCCATGATATTTGACAATGATGGCACAACTCCTATTCAGGTCGGAGGTAATAATTCATTTGTTGCGGCAGTTGCCGGTACTTCCGGGGCTCACGTGGATAAAACCACTCATATCAAAACTTTATCTACCGGGCAGTTTTTGCTGGTTTATAGAATACAACCCACCAGTGGAACAGAGTCCCGGAGCATTGCCTATAAAATTTATAATGATGATGGTACGGAAGCCAAGAGCCAGGTAATAATAAGACAAATTTACTCCTGGGGTTCAATCAGTGAGCCAGTAGTTGCTGGTGATAGATTTTATCTTTCATATTCATACAATGACTTAGGCTATGGACCAAATTTAGGTTATGTTCCCTATGCAGAGGTATATGAAAATAATGGAACATATGTAGGCAGCTATGCATCCTGTATGCCTACGCTGGTTGATCAGTGGGGCGAGATAGTCACTTTTGCAGATGTTGATGGTAATATTAGCTTTATGGTGAATGATATGGTGGGTGGTGCCCAGTACGATACCTGGCTACTTAGACAAAACGTTGTATCTACATCCACTAATACCGCTCCCACTGCATCATCTGTTGGTTTTACCGGGACACTGGAAGTGGGTCAGACACTTACCGGAAGCTATAGTTACACTGATGTAGATACAGATCCTGAAAGTGGCACAACCTTCCAGTGGTATCGTTCAGACAATGCTGCTGGACTCAACAAAACTGCTATTGCTAGTGCGAATAGTCAGACTTATGTCCTGGCCGCCGCTGATGAGAATAAATATATCAGCTTTGAAGTAACTCCTAATGATGGTACTGATGCAGGTACTGCTGTAGAAAGCACCCGCTCAGGCCCAATTATACGACTAGCCCCTGAAATCAATGTTAAAGGAAATAATGTAAATATTGCTGATGGAGATTTAACTACTGATATTAGTGACCATACTGATTTTGGTAATCTTTCTGTCAGTGCTGGTACAGTAGTACGTACCTTCACTATAGAAAACCTGGGAAACTCAGTTCTAACACTAAGTGACCTTAATGGACGAGGGTATGTAGAAATTAGCGGTACACATGCAGCTGATTTTAGTGTGTCTTCTCAGCCATCATCATCAGTAGCTGCTTCAGGAAGTACTGCTTTTACAGTAACTTTCAATCCCTCAGGGCTTGGTGCCAGAACTGCCGCAATCCAGATATTCAATGACGATGCCGACGAAGCTCCCTACAACTTTGTGATCAGTGGTACCGGTACTAATCAGGCGCCAACCTCCGCTGATTTCACTGTCACTCCTAATGAAGGTAGTGTTTTTGCTTTTGCTACCGGAGACTTTTCCTACAGTGACGGGGATGCTGATCCGTTGCATCATGTGACCATTGTTGCCGCTCCGGCTTCCGGAACACTTTTCATAGATAGCAATGATAATAATACTGCCGATGGTGGTGAGGCACTTGCTGATGCCAGTGTTGTCAGTAAAGCTGATCTGGATGCAGGAAGGCTCAAATACCTTTCAGCCGGGAGCACTTCTTCCAGCTTTTCTTTTCAGGTGAATGATGGAATAGAGTCCAGTGCATCTGCTTATACCACCACGCTGACGGTTAATGCCGAACCTACCGCTATCATCAGTAGTACCAGCACTGATCCTACCAACAGCAGTCCTTTTACCATCACTGTAACATTTAGTGAGTCTGTAACAGGCTTCGTTATTGGCGATTTAAGTGTGGGTAATGGCACAGCGAGTAACTTCACTGGCTCAGATGACACCTACACGGCAGACATTACGCCTGTTGCAGATGGCATCGTAACAGTAGGCATAGCCGGAGGTGTAGCTACAGATGGCAACGGACTAGGTAACAAATCAGCTAGCCAGTTTAGCATTACTTATGATGCTACTGTACCTACGCTTTCTATCAATTCTTTAGAAAGTGGTTTTACCGATAATTCCCCTTTTACGGTGGACTTTAACTTTAGCGAAGAGGTAAGTGGATTTGCGCTGGGAGATATCAGCGTAACTAATGGAGTAGCAAGCAATTTGCAAAGCAGTGATAATATTACATTCACTGCTGACATTACTCCTGCAACAGAGGCGCAGATAAGTGTAGATGTGGCTATTGGTTCCTTTAGCGATGTCTCAGGCAATGCAAATACCGAAGCTGCTACTTTCAGCATTTATTACGATACTGGCGTTCCGACAGTTGTAATCAATTCTACAGAAAGCACATCAACAAATCAGTCATCTTTTGAAGTTAGCTTCACTTTCAGCGAAGAAGTAAGTGGCTTTGCACTGGGAGATATCAGCGTGACCAATGGTGTAGCAGGCAATCTGCAAAGCAGTGATAACATCAGTTATACAGCTGACATTACGCCTGCGGCTGAAGGGGAAGTAAGGGTTGAAGTAGCTGCAGCAGTAGCTACTGATCAGGCTGGCCGAGACAATACTGCCGCAACAGCTTTTACTGTAACTTACGATGCTACTACTGCCACTCCCGGCTTCACTACCCCAGCCAGTGATGGTAGTGTGTCTTCTGGCTTCACTGATATAGATATTAATCTTCCTGAAGCTCCACTGGCTGGTAGTGTAAAGATGACTATTTCCCGTACAGGAGGTGCTGAGGATACCAATGCTCCGCATGTGTTAACCCTTGATCAGACCAGCAGCGGTAACTATACCACTACCTATGATCCTGCTGATATTTCCAATGATGCCCTGGTCAGTGCCGTAAGTTCAGACCCTAATGACTTTCTGGTAGATGGTGCGATCTACAGTTTCAAATTATCTTATCAGGATGCACTGGGAAATCCAGAAGCAAATGTTACGCATACCAATGTTATTTATGATGCTACAGCGCCTACTGTTAGCAGTGTGGATGTGCCAACTGATGGAACCTATGTAGCTGGAGAGTCTCTGGACTTTACAGTCAACTGGTCAGAAAGTGTGAATGTAACCGGTAATCCGCAATTATCACTGACTATTGGAGGCTCGGTAGTACAGGCTGATTATTTAAGCGGTAGTGGTAGTACAGCCACAGTATTCCGCTACACAGTACAAAATGGAGATCTGGATACTGACGGCATAACCATAGGTACACTGGACTTGAACGGAGGAGATATCGCTGACAGGGTATTTACCGCTGACCTGACCCTTAATAATGAAGGAGCTACTGGCGGCATCAAAGTAGATGCGGTAGAGCCTGTAATCAGCAGCGTTGATATGCCTGCCAACAAAACTCACACTGAAGGTGAAGTTCTGGATTTTGTCATCAATTGGAGTGAGATAGTGACCATCACAGCTAATCCTGAACTTTCAATCACTATTGGTAGAAAAGAAGTGAAAGCAGCATATGTGAGTGGTAGCGGAACTACGCATACTACTTTTCGCTATACAGTGGAAGTAGGAGAGAAAGATCTGGATGGAATCAGCGTAGGTACACTGGCGCTCAATGGTGGAACTATTCTGGATGAAGTGGGCAATATGGCTGACCTTACACTCAATAGCATAGGAAATACCAGTCAGGTTTGGGTTAACTCAGTGATACCTGAGGTCACACTCAGCCTGGATGTACTCAGCCTGAATGAAAATGGAGGGACCGCAAAGCTGACGGTTACTCTTTCTGAATCCGCTGGTAAAGATGTAACAGTAGAGTTGGGCTTTTCAGGTACCGCTGAAGCACTTACTGATTATAGTGTAATTGAAAGCACAGCGCTGATAGAGGCTGGTTATACCAGTCATGAAATGCTTATCCATCTACTGGATGAGAGCCTTGATGAGGAGGATGAAACGGTAATCATTGATATTGTTGCTGTAAGCAATGCTACAGAAGCCAGCGAGCAGCAGCAAACGCTTACCATTATCGATGACGACCACAGCCCTATAGTGACCGCCGGGCAGTCGCTAGTATTTTCAGAAAATCTTAGTTCGGGGAGTACGATCCTGGTAGTAGCTGCTACTGATGCGGATGCAGGAACCAGCTTACAGAACTGGCAGATTATCTCTGGTAACCCTGACCAGGATGGTGACAGTGAGGAAGCCTTCAGCATCAATGCTAATACAGGAGAAATCACAGTAAATGACTCTGAGGAATTAGACCGTGAAACTACCGATGGTTTTATGTTGGAAGTCAGCGTAAGCGATGGTACCAATACTAGCAAGAGCGAGCAAATCACACTTATAATGACTGACGAAAATGACATTAAGCCAGTCATTACTGCCGGACAGAATTTTGAAGTAGTAGAAGGCAGCGAGGAGGGTATTAGCCTAGGCAAGATAACCGCAACTGATGGCGATGTAACTATTACTACTTTAGGAGGTTGGAAAATCTTATCCGGTAACTTAGATACTGATCAGGATAATAGCCCGACTTTTGCAATCAATACTGAAACCGGAGAGCTTACTGTAGATGACGCTGATGAATTGAATGGCAATACTGCTGATTATAGTTTACAGCTTACTGTGAGCGACGGTCTGAACACTAGTATTGCAGCTAACGTTGCTGTGACTGTGCTTCAGGTGAATGATGCGCCTTCATTCATAGCCGGTCAGGATATTAGCATTGAAGAAGATGCCGGCTCACAGAACTTTTCCAATTGGGCTACTGATATTGTGGCCGGTCCGGAAAATGAAAGTGACCAGCAACTTACTTTTGTCCTTACCACTTCAAATGACGCCTTCTTTGCAGAGTTGCCAACTATTGATGCTAGCGGTAACCTTAGCTTTGCAGTAGCAGATAATGTCAATGGTTCGGTGACCGTCAATACTTATTTACAGGATGACGGAGGTACAGTCAATGGAGGAATCAATAAATCAGAAGTAGCTACTTTTAACATTGATGTAACCCCTGTCAATGATGTTCCCACCTTTGTGAAAGGAGAAAATATTAGCCTGCAGGCTGGTGCAGCCGACTATCTTTATGAAGGTTGGGCCAGTCAGATTAGTGCTGGTCCAGCCAATGAATCTGTCCAGCAACTCAGCTTTGTAGTAAGTAATGATCAATCAGCCTTCTTCACTACAGCTCCGGCCATAACAGTTGGAGGGGATCTGAGCTTCAGCCTTGCACAGGATGCCAGCGGTACTGTCACGGTGACAGTACAACTCAATGATAATGGCGGAACTGCCAATGGAGGTGTGGATACTTCTGAGCCTGTAACCTTTAACATCATCGTAGGCAAAATTTCGCAGGAGATCAGCTTTGCTCCTCTGGAGGATAAAAAAGTAGGCCAGGAACCTATTCTACTCACAGCCAGTGGTGGTGATTCTGGGGAGCCGATTGTCTTTACGATCAGCACTGAGCCAGCTGAGGGTGTGGCACGTCTGGAAGGGAATCAAATCATCATAGAGAATATAGGGCAAGTGACTGTAACAGCAAGGCAAGCCGGTAATGAAATTTATCAGGAGGCCCCTGCTGTCGTGCGCATTTTTAATATCACCGCTAATGAGCTTTTTCTACCTACCCTTTTCACGCCTAATGAGGATGGTAATAACGACAGCTTCATTTTGCGCGGAGGTGGAGGAGTGAACAATGTAGAGTTTACCATATTTGATCGCAGCAATAATGTAGTATTTCACTCTACAGACTGGACAGAAATCACGGAACGGGGGTGGGACGGAAGTTTCGCAGGGAAGAAACAGCCCATGGGCATGTACATATGGGTGATCAAAGGAACATATACCAGTGGACAACCTCTTCTGGTCCAGGGTAGAAAGTCTGGTATTGTCCGCCTACTTCGCTAATAGAAACCACAAAATCTTTAATTCAGAATAATGATACATCAACATATTCGCCAATCTTTTGCAGTGCTACTGTTTCTCATGGTCTGCATTTCGGCAGCCTGGGCACAGCAGGGAAACTTCTCACTTTATCACCAGACACCTTTTCTGACCAATCCAGCAATGATCGGTACTGTGGAAGACGCTCGTATCTTTGCAAACTACCGTAACCAAACTATCAGCGCAGGTGAGAGCTTTCAGACTTCCATGCTATCAGGCTATGTGCCTATCCGTGTCGGACATCACCGCCTGGGGGTAGGTGCGGCCTTCCTCAACGACCGCTCTGCGGACATCGTACAGACCAACAGCGGTATGCTGGGGCTGGCATACAGCATACAGGTATTCCCGCGAAGCTCATTGAGTATGGGCTTCCAGGGAGGTTTCTTTCAGCGTAGTCTCGGCTTTAACTTTACTACCGATCAGCAGTATGTAGATGGAGTATTTGACCCTAGTGCTGGCACTGGAGAAACCATGATTAATAATACCACCAGCTACCTTAGCGGTAGCGGCGGGCTGCACTGGCAGTGGAAAGGTACGGATGGACAGTTAAGAGCTTTTGCCGGGGCTTCTATCTTCAATTTTAATCAGCCTAATGCTTCCTTTATCACTGACGGACAGGATCAGGTGCCTCTTTCCTGGAAGCTCACTGCTGGCTACCGAGCTTATAGTCAGGGACGTTTCTCAGTCATGCCTACGTTTCGCTATGTACAGGAGGCTCAGAATAGCTTCTGGAACGCAGGCTCCTGGCTGGGATATCAAATGAACCGTGAGAGGCAGCAACAAGTAGCTCTCGGTTTATGGTACAATACCAACCAGGCAGGAGTGGTATCGCTTGAGTATCAGCAGGAAAACCTTAGCCTGGCTGCCTCTTATGATCAGCCTGTCTCCAATGAGCTCAATACTGCTCTTCAGACTGGTATCTTTGAGATTTCCATATCATTGCGCATCCGTAAAATCCGGCAACCTGAATCACCTGTAGTAGTAGAGAAGGAGCCGAAGAAAGAGGTTGTAATTGAAGAAAAGGTGATGGAAAAAGTAGAGGAAGAACTAGAACCTGAACCGTTTCCGCTGACTAAACCGGCTTCAGTAGAAAAGCTCGACAACCGTCCAATGGAAACGTCTAGCGCTAATCTGCCAAAGATAGAGAAGAAAATGCAGCTAGCCGAGAAGGACAAGCTCAGCCTTGAGAAGACAGTACGATTTGAGTTTCAGACTGCTGAGCTTGATCAGAGTTCTAAGCAGTTTTTAAACCAGATTGCTGAGATCATGCGGAGTAATGAGTGGTTGAAGGTGGAACTTATCGGTCATACCTGCAATGTTGGTAGTGAGGAACGGAATAAAGCTTTATCCATAGAAAGAGCCAAAGTAGTGCAGCAATTCCTCCTACAGAAAAATGTGGATAGTGCTCGTATACTCATCAGCGGTGCAGGGGAGACTCAACCTATCACCGAAAATACCACCGAAGAAGGCAGAAGTATCAACCGCAGAGTTGAATTCCGAATTATTGAAAATAAATAAGGTAAAATTTCCTAAAAACATTCTCTTCAAAGAAACTATGAAGAGAAGGTTTTTTTATTGTAAAAAGGGGTAACCTTTGCTTATTTCTGCAACACTAGCTTGGTCTTCATACAATGATTTCATGAGTTGTCAAACCTGGTATTTTTTGTACCCCTTTAATTCTATAATATTCATTTCGTTAATTCTATTCTTAAAATCCTTTAATAGCTTTTGTAGTAAATTTTAATGAATTAAGGTGGGAGGAGAAATAGAATAAAAGTAGGTTTCTCAGTATTAATCAGGCAAATATGTCGGCTTAGTTTTTATTACTTTATGAGTAAGTTAAGTTGTACAGAAATAGTTTTATACTAAGTAACTTTATAAAAAAACATTTATCCTCATGCCATAAGAATGGATATATTCAAAGCTAAAGAAATAGTTACTTAATAAGATTATTTAAGGAATTGTCATTTATTTAATAAGTCCTGTTTCTATTATTGTTACTCTATATAGAGTTCAATAATATGGTGCTTATGAAAGATTTAATTAATATTTTTTGTATTGAAGATGATCCGTTTTATGGGGAGATGATTAAGCTTACGCTTGAAAAAAATAATGAATTTGGAGTTACTGTATTTTCCTCTGGAGAAGAATATTTTAATCATCTTCATAAGAGCCCAGATATAGTCACTATAGACTTTAACCTTCCCGGCATAAGTGGATTAGAAATACTAAAAAAGACCCTTAGGTACAATAGTAATATTGCTACTATTATCATCTCAGGGCAGGAGGAAGTAGGAGTAGCGGTAGAAGCCTATAAAAATGGGGCAGATTATTACATCATAAAAAATGAAGATGCTTTTATTGAATTAGAGCAGTATGTAGCTAAACTTAAATCCCATATAAACTTAAGAAAAGAAGTAGAAGAGTTAAGAGACCAGATTATAGACCGGCATCACTATTCATCAATTATAGGTAATAGCCCTGCGATTTTGAAGGTGATACGATTATTACAAAAAATTGAAAAAACCAATGTTCAGGTATTGATTACGGGTGAAAGTGGTACTGGTAAAGAAGTAATTGCCAAATCTATACACTATAACTCTTCTCGTAGAAGAAAACCCTTTGTCGCAGTAAATGTAGCGGCTATTCCAGAAGACTTAATTGAAAGTGAGCTTTTTGGTCATGAAAAGGGAGCTTTTACCGGGGCAATCAGTAGAAGAATTGGAAAATTTGAAGAAGCCAATGGAGGCTCAATTTTACTTGATGAAATTGGTGAAATGGATATCAATCTTCAAACCAAATTATTAAGGGTACTACAGGAGAGTACAGTTAGTAGAATAGGGAGTAATAAAGAAATTAGTATAGACGCCAGAATTTTGGCTGCGACCAATAAAAACCTTGCTCAAAGGGTGAAAGAAGGAAAGTTTCGTGAAGACCTGTACTATCGTTTGCAAGGCTTTATTGTAGAATTACCCCCTCTTCGAAAAAGAGATAATGACGTAATTCTTTTGGCAAACTATTTCTTAAATCAATTCTGTGAAAAAAATAATCTTGTTCCAAAAACTTTAACCAAGGACGCTATTGGGGCAATCGTTTCACATTCGTGGCCCGGTAATATACGAGAATTAAAATCCTTCATTGAAAGAGCTGCACTAATCAGTGAAGGAGAAAAAATTGGCTGTGAAGATCTTTTATTTTCTCCATCCATTGCATAAAAAAACTGGGCTATACCGCTAAAAATATGAAATCAAGAAGAAAATTAAAATCTGGCATATCTCCCAGAATGCAGCGAAAGCAAATAATGGTATATACTGTTGTTGGAATATCATTAGCGATACTCGTAGCCATTGGAGTGTTTATTTATCTTAATCTGGGAGCAGAAAAAGATAGTGAAGCTGCACCACCAGATTTTTACTCTATCACTAAAGGTAATTGGGAAGAAGCTATTACTTGGAATGGTGGGATTACTCCTCCAACTACTGGTATTAATTCTAATATTGAAATCTTTGAGTTTGTAACCAGAAATGGTGACCTAAGCTATGCAAGTGGTTCAGGATCAGGTAAGAACTTAATTGTTACAGATACTTTGCTCATAATTGGTAATCTAACGATGGGTAATAAATCCAACGTAACAGTAGCTGATGGAGGGGTGCTTATTATTACTGGTAATTTTACCGCAGATAATAAGATTACCGTAGGTAATGGAGGGGTTATCGCAGTAGCAGGGAATATGGATTTCCCTACAAATACACAAGATAGTTATGATGGAAGCGGAGGAG
This sequence comes from Catalinimonas locisalis, assembly GCF_038039535.1. Lineage (NCBI taxonomy): Bacteria > Pseudomonadati > Bacteroidota > Cytophagia > Cytophagales > Catalimonadaceae > Catalinimonas > Catalinimonas locisalis. Next base: position 135,537 of record NZ_JBBPHP010000014.1, read on the forward strand.
GTGAATTGTTCGTGAATGGCAGTATTACTGGTAATACAGATGCATCTGGTGCCCAACAAAGCATGACTGATCTTCAAACTAAATATGAGGGTGTATTTGAAATATTAGAAGATAATACTTTTACTACCTTACCAATTACCCTGACGTACTTTAAAGCTAGATCAATAGATAATAATGTGGTGCTCAGCTGGCAAACTGCCCAGGAGATTCACAATGACTTTTTTACTATTGAACGAAGTGCTGATGGAAAACAATTCCATGCAATCGGTACAATAAAGGGAGTGGGCAATAGCAATAAGGTACTGGACTATGAATTCATTGACAGAAAACCTCTGACTGGCCAGAGCTTTTACCAGCTGAAGCAAACCGACTTTGATGGTCAATTTGAGTATTTTGATATCGTCACTGTCCATCATAATAGTAAAATTGGGTTAGATCAGGATTTAAGCATTGTAAATTTTGGGCCTAATCCTTTTCAGTATTCTTTTTCTGTTGAGTTTGATATTCCCGAAAGTGGAGAGGTTACTTTAAAACTGACAGATATGAATGGTGCACTTGTAGCAAGCAGAAAAGAGCAGGCTTATGCGGGTATGAATAAAATTGATTTCCAGGAAAATCATCCGATCAAGAACGGCACATATTTAGTAACATTAATACATCCCAAGTATCAATCTAAGCCCTTCAAACTGATCAAAAATTAAGCAGGATTCTAAAATAGCACATGACTATATGCTTCAGGTGCTTTAATAAATGTCATCAAAAATAAGTTTAGTCTCAAGTACTTCAAATCTGTGAAAGATTCAACCTTTTAAAAGATGAAAAATACCTATCCTTTGCCAATTAATGAAAATCAGAGAATTGCTGCATTACATGATTATCATATACTGGATACCCAAGCAGAGGAGAGGTTTGATCGTATTACGAAATTAGTTTCAGCGATATGTGAAAAACCCTTAGCTTTTATAAGCCTAATTGATGAAACCAGACAATGGTTTAAATCTAAAGTAGGCTTTGAACTTGATGAGATTCCCAGAGATCATTCTTTTTGCCAATTTACCATCTTGAAAAATGATCTTCTGGAAGTTAATGATACTTTTACAGACAAACGTTTTAAAAAGTGTCCTCCAATAACAGAAGGTACAAAAGCCCGTTTTTATGCAGGCTTTCCGCTGATTGATCCCAATGGGTTTATTTTGGGGACTTTATGTGTTATGGATATTAAACCCAGTAAATTAACAAAAGTCCAGCAGTTTACACTTAAGACCTTAGCGCAGGAAATTACTGATCAAATTACCTCAAGAAAAGAAAAAGAGCGACTTGAAGCATATGAAAAACTCTTTCAGTTATCTATAGATATGATCTGTGTTGCTGAAACGAATGGATTTTTTAAAATTATTAACCCGGCATTTGAACAGTTATTGGGGTGGAGTGAAAATGAACTCCTAGAGAGGTCATTTTTTGATTTTGTTCACCCTGATGACCTTGCTGCTACCCATGATGAAATAAAAAAACTGGCGCAAGGAAAGTATACTTTGTCCTTTACTCACCGGTTTCTTGCAAAGTGCGGTACATATAAAAATTTGCAGTGGGTAGCCACACCTGAGAAAGACACTCATTTATTGTATGCTATAGCAAGAGATATCACAGAAAATCAACAAACTGAAGAAAAGCTTCGCGAAAAAAAGGAAAGATTTGATAATATTATTCAGGGCACTAATGCAGGTACATGGGAATGGAATGTTCAGACAGGTGAAACCATCTTCAATAGTAGGTGGGCAGAAATACTGGGTTACAGATTAGATGAACTTCAGCCCATTTCAATTGATACTTGGATTAAATTTACACATAAAGATGATCTGAAAAAGTCAAATGAACTTCTGCAAAAACATTTTGCAGGAGAGAATGACTTTTATGAGTGTGAAGCCCGCATGCAGCATAAAGAGGGTCATTGGGTCTGGGTACTGGACAAAGGAAAAGTTATGAGTTGGACAAAAGAGGGGAAACCATTATGGATGGCTGGTTCTCATCTGGAGATCACAGAGCGCAAAAACTACGAAGCAAAGTTGTCCCAATTTAAAGAATTATTAGATAAGACAAATAGAATCGCACGAATAGGAACCTGGGAAGTAGATTTAGAAAAAAATATTCCTACGTGGAGTGATGTTACGAAAGAGATACATGAAGTAGATGAGGACTATCTGCCTGACATGGAAACTGCTTTAAGTTTTTTTCCTGATCTACATAGGGAGAAAATTTTGAAAGCTGCAAATGATGCTATCCAAAAAGGTGTTTCATATGACCTGGAACTGCAAATCCTTACTGCTAAAAATAATCTAAAATGGGTGAGAGCCATTGGAATTTCTGAATTTGAAAATGGTAAGTGTAAGAGGTTGTACGGTATGTTTCAAGATATTGACTCTGAAAAGGTTAAAGAGGAAGAACTTCAGATTAGTCAAGAAAGGTTTAGAGGAGCGTTTGAAAATTCCGCTAATGGAATGGCTCTGGTAGGTCTGGATGGCAAATGGTTGAAAGTAAATGCTAGCTTGTGTGAAATGATAGGTTATACCAATGAAGAACTAATGGAATTAGGTTTTCAGGATATTACTCATCCTGATGATCTCAAAAATGACCTTAAACATGTCAAGGAGTTACTCTCTGGAAAATCTGTAAGTTATCAGATGGAAAAAAGGTATTTTCATAAGAATGGAAGCATCATCTGGGGATTACTTTCAGTTTCACTGGTAAGAAATGACAATGAAGAGCCTGTTCATTTCGTATCTCAAATTAATGATATAACCCACAGAAAGAATAATGAGGCTGCAATGCTGGGAGCAAAAAAGCTTGCTGAGTCAGCAAGTAATGCTAAATCTGAGTTTTTAGCGAATATGAGTCATGAAATCCGTACACCCCTCAACAGTGTTATTGGCTTTAGTGATTTGCTTATAAAAACTGAACTGAATGACTCACAGTTTCAATACATGCAGGCAATTCACCATTCTGCCAATTCACTGTTGGATTTGATTAATGATATTCTTGATTTTTCTAAAATAGAAGCTGGTAAACTTGAGCTCTCCATTGAAAAAACTGATCTATGGGAGCTCGTTTCTCATGTAACCGAAATTGTGAAATACAATGCCAACCAAAAAGGGTTAGAATTACTTTTAAATTTATCATCAGACTTACCCCCCAGGTATGCCTGGATTGATTCTATTAGAATCAAACAAATCCTTATCAACTTGTTGGGCAATGCAACCAAGTTTACTCACGAGGGTGAAATTGAGCTTTCTTTAAAACATATACTTGGTAAGTTTGGAGAAAAAACCAAGATAGAGTTCTCAGTAAGAGATACTGGAATAGGAATTTCTGCGGAAAATCAGAAGAAAATATTTGAAGCATTTGGACAAGAGGACAGTTCTACTACTCGTAAGTATGGAGGAACTGGATTAGGACTAACTATATCAAATAAGTTACTTTCACTCATGGACTCTCGGCTTGAACTTGAAAGTACGCCAGGCAAGGGAAGCCGTTTCTCTTTTACAATTTTGGTTGATACAGCTGAGGATGATTTGGTTTCCTGGAGTAAAGAAAATGAATTTAAGAAAGTACTTATTGTAGATGATAACAAGCACAATGGTATTATCTTGCAAGAAATGTTAGCCCTAAAAAATATTCAAACCGAAATAGTAGAACATGGGATTGCAGGACTTGATAGAATTTCAAAAAATAATGACTTTGATCTCGTTATAATCGATTACATCATGCCATATATGGATGGTATAGAAGTAATTAGACAAATCAGGGAAGGATTGAAAATTGATGCAACAGAGCTCCCCATAATACTTTTACATAGCTCTAATGATGCTCCGGTTCTAAAAGAGTTATGCCAGTCATTAGACGTTCAAAGTAAAATTAGTAAGCCAATATCTATTGAACAGTTGTATGCGGCATTAAATCGTATACAGACTCAAAAAATGGAAAAAACAGGCAATGAATCGCATCATGAGATAAGTCTCTGCACAACTTACCCATATAAAATACTAATTGTTGATGATGTTAAATATAATATGTTGTTAGCCAAAAGCATGGTTAGCAATTTAATGCCTAATGTTCAGGTAATTGAAGCGGAAGATGGTAAGCAGGCAATATACTTATTTCATAAGCATCAACCAGATCTGGTGCTAATGGATGTGCAAATGCCGGGAATGAGTGGTATAGAAGCAACCAAAAGGATTCGTACAATGGAAAATACCAATCCTACACCAATTATAGCATTGACTGCTGGTACTACACCGGAAGAATATCAACTTTGTATTCAAGCTGGAATGGACGACTACATCAGTAAGCCGATTGTATTGGAGACCTTAAGGAATGTAATAAGAAAATGGCTCAATATGGGAAGAGAAGGTTTCCTGGAAAATGAAAATGATTTAGCACCACCAATAATTGAAAAAGAACATTTTAATTTTCAAACTTTTAAAGAAAAGACAGGACTACAAGGAGAGATGTTTTTAAAAATAATTCAACAGCTTTCTTTACAGTTGAAGGATACATTTAGGGAAATGCAGCATGCCTATAAAAACGAAGATTTGCATACTCTTAAACATTTAGGACATAGGCTGAAGGGGGTAACTGCTTCAGCTAATATCCCCAAAATTTCAGGTATCTCAAAAAACCTGGAAACGATAAATGTTTTTGAAGGTGCTGTAGTAAAAGAATTAATAGTGTCACTTGAAAATGAAATACAAATTGTACAGTCCATAATTGATAACTTGGTGGAAAATGAGAAAGAAAGTATTCAGTAGCTAATTAAAATGAATTTGGCACTAACATTATTTGGAAAAAAATTTTTAGCATATTGAAAAGCCCTATGGATGATATTTGGGCTTATTCCTAATCTGTCCACTGATTTTACTAATTTCTATTCTGTCGTTAATAAGTATCCGTCCTGTGAAGTAGCCTTGATTACCTGCTGAATAGCAACTTAATATAGCAGGAAAAAGTATTATGCGCACA